>NZ_JBHYIQ010000008.1:0-14170 GCF_042739895.1 Amycolatopsis sp. NPDC059021 | reverse complement strand
GTGGTGTTCCGGGAAGACTGAGCCGGAACACCACACCGCGAGGAGAACACATGCCGCACATCCCCGTCGACGAGAACCTGCCCGGAATCGTCGGGCTGCTCGCCTTCCGCCCGGAAACCGCCGCGCCGCTCAACCAGCTCGCCGAGGTACTCCTGCGCGGCCCGAGCAGCCTGACCGTCGGGGAACGGGAGCTGATCGCCGCGGTCGTGTCCCGGGCCAACGAGTGTCAGTTCTGCGCTCGCAGTCACGCCGCGGTGGCCGCGGAAGCGCTCGACGGCGGGACGCCCATGGTGGACGCCGCGTGCCAGGACGTCGACCAGGCTCCGGTGTCGCCGAAGATCCGCGCCCTGCTGAAAATCGCGCTCGCGACGCGGGAGAGCGGGCGCGCGGTGACCGGCGAACTGGTCGCGGCCGCACGTGCTCAAGGGGCGACGGACACGGAAATCCACGACACGGTCCTGATCGCCGCGGCGTTCTGCCTGTACAACCGCTACGTGGACGGGCTCGGCGCGGTCACCCCGGACAACAGCGAGCTGTACCGGCAAATGGGTGTCCGGCTGCTGGCGGACGGCTATCTCGGGATCGGCGCCGGGTCCTGAACATGGGACTCCGGTCAGTACCGTGGGCGGTGGCAGCCCGTTGACCGGAAGGCGGCTCGATGACCGACCACGACCTCAGTGGCTTCTCCCGGGAGGACTTCACCCACGACGGCGTCACGCATGCCGTCTACCGGCGCGGAAGCGGGCCCGCTGTGATCGTGATGTCCGAAGTCCCCGGCATCACGCCGAAGGTCGCCGAGTTCGCCGAGCGCGTCGCCGCGATCGGCTGCACGGTGGTCATGCCGGACCTGTTCGGACGAGCCGGGCGCGACCCGAACCCGGCCACCCACGGCTACGCGGCGACGCTCGCCTACGGGCTCGAGACGATGGCCAAGGTGTGCGTCAGCAAGGAATTCACGCTGCTGGCGACCGGCCGCTCCTCGCGGGTGGTGACCTGGCTGCGTGCGCTGGCCGCGCGGGAACACGAACGCTGTGGCGGGCCGGGCGTCGGCGCCGTCGGGATGTGCCTGACCGGGGGATTCGCGCTGGCGATGGCCGTCGACGACCGGTTGCTCGCGCCGGTGCTTTCCCAGCCGTCGCTGCCCTTGGCGATCGGCCGCGGGCGCGCGGGCACGATCGACATCTCGGCCGAGGACCTCGCCGTGGTGAAGGACCGTTGTGCCCGCCAGGGTCTGCAGGTGCTCGGAATGCGCTTCCGCGGCGACAAATTCGTGCCCGGGGCGCGCTTCGCGTTCCTGCGGCGAGAGCTGGGCGATGCGTTCGTGGCCGTCGAGCTGGCCGATGAGGACGCCAACCCGGAAGGCGTGCTCGCACCGCACTCGGTACTCACCGAACACCTCGTCGACAGCCCCGGCACGCCGACCCGGATCGCGCTCGACCAGGTGCTGGACCTCTTCCGCGCCAAGCTTCTCGGGGCGGTCGACGAGCACGCGTGACCGCCTCTCGTGGCCGTCCGTGCCGGGAACACGGACGGCCACGAGAGGCGAAGCTCAGCGCCCGGTGCAGCGGTAGCTCGACGCGGCCGCGGGATCACCGTGCCCGGTGTAGCGCGAGACCCGCGGGTACGGGCACAGGTTCCGGGTCGCCGAGCCGTCGGCGGTGGCCGCCGCGAGGGTGGCCGGTGCCTTGCCGTGCTCGACCCAGTTCACCAGCGCACCCAGCGGATCGGCCGGCTGCGGGCCCGCGCCGCCGCCACAGTGTTCGACGCCCGGGGCGAGGAACAGGCGGTAGAAGTCGTTCACACGGTCGGCGCCGCCCATCCGCCGCTCCACCTCCCGCCGGTACTGGAGCGTGCCGCCCGGCGGGATCAGCTGGTCGGCGGTGCCGACGTAGGTGAGCAGCTTGCCCCCGGCCCGGCGGAACGCGGACAGATCGGGATCCGAGGTGCCGATCGTGCTGTCGTACTCCCGCACCGACTGGCGGAACAGCTCGGTGAACTGGCCGTAGGTGATCGTCGCGGTGTCGAACTCCGGCTGCTTCTTCAGGAAGCTCTGCACCCACTTGACGGCCACGGGGAATCCCGGTGCGGACAGGGTGCCGTCCGGTGCGGCCTGCGTACCGGCCAGCCAGGTGAAATCCGCGCCCTTCGGCAGGCCCGCCCACAGCCTCCGGCCACGGTCGTCGGCCGGCCCCGCCCAGATCTTGCGCACGACGTCCGCGTCCGCGGCGGTCACGGTGATTTCCTTGCCCGCACAGGGAACTCGGGTGCCCACGAGGGCGCGGGGATCATAACCGCATTCGTCGGGACGGTCGATGATGCCGTCGGTGACTCCGTCGTCCGGGTCGCAGGCCTTGATCGCGGCCTTCCGGAAGGCGTCGAGGACGCAGTTGGCGACGAAATGGTGGTCGTTGTTCATCACGACCTTCGGCCACAGGGTCGCGACGGCGAACTGTGTCCAGTCGACCGCCGGGGCGTTGGCCAGGACGCCGTCGAAGTCATCGGGGTGGTTCCGGGCTTCGGCGTAGCCCTGGCGGCCACCGGTCGAGCAGCCGTTCCAGTACGCGTACGAGACGGACCGGTGGTAGAACTTCCGCGTCACGTCCTTGCCGACCACGGCCGATTCGTGCGCCGACCGGGTGGCGAAGTTCGTCAGCAGTGGCTGGTTGATCGTGCCGTCGGAGTTGAGCGCCCAGCCGGTGTCGAGCGGGTCGGCGGACACCCCGGCGTCGGTGGTCACACCTGCGTAGCCGTCCTTGACGGCCTGGACCAGCGGTGCGCCGAAGTTCCCGGCGGCGTAGGCGCTTCCGCCGACGGCCTGCAGCCGCCCCGTCCACCCGGTTTCCGGCAGGGTGACCGCGGTCTTGACGTGGTCGTTCGCGCCGAAATGACCGAGGGTGACGGTGATCTCGCAGTACGCCGGGACGTCGGTGACCGACGTGGCCGGGCCCAGCGGGGTGGCCGGGAACGAGACGGTGCCACCCGGGTGGCGGACCGCCTGTACCGTCTCGATCCTCGCGCCCACCGGAGCGGTAACCGGGATCGCGGTACAGCTGGACGTCGTCGCTTCGGCCACCGGCGCCACGGGCTGCGGTGTCGCGCTCGTCGCGAGCGGGATCAGTGCGGCGAGCGGTACCACGGCCGTCAGCAGTTTCGTTACGAGGCTCATCAGCTTCCTCTTCGGGGTGTCCGCTGGGGGACTCGACTGTCGGTGGCCGGTGTCGGCAGGCCTTCGTACTCGACGAAGTAACTCGCCAAGCCAGTGATGAAAACGTTGTAGTGGCGGGTTTTTCCTTCGTCCGGAATGGACCGTGACGGCCGGGCGCCGGGGAACGGGTGATCTTTCATGGCGGTCACTCGAACGAACAGCCGGGATTCGGGACGTCCACGGCCTGTGGTTGCCCGACGGGGTTCCGGTAGAGCACCTCGAGCACGACGGGGGTGTCTCCGAGGTTACGTCCGATGTGGACATAGCCAGGCCCGCTCGCCTCGGTGATGACCGCACCGGCGTGGTAGACGCCGTCGCTCGCGCAGGTGGAGTCGTGGTGACTCAGCACGCCCTGCTTGACGACGCCGCGCACTGGACCGGGGTGGAAGTGCCAGCCCGTACTGCCGCCCGGCGCGAGCGTGATCTCCTTCAGTACGTACTCGGTGCCGTCGGCCACGTGGTCGAAAATCGTGACCGCCGTGACGCCCCGTCCGGGCGTCGCGTTCGCGGTTCCCGGCAGTACGACGAGGGACAGGCCCGCGGCCGCTGTCGCGGCGACCGCGAAGCGACAAGCCTTGTGCATCGGAGAAATCCTTTCGGTGGACCATCCATTCCGGACGGTCGGGATCAGCGTGGCGCGGCGGCCGAGCGCAGATGGCGGCTGACGTCGCCGGCGAGGGTGATGCGGACGCGCCGTTCGGCGAACCTCCATCGCCCGTCGCCGCGGGCGAACCGGTCGTGGTACCGGCCGCAGGCGACGGGCTGCAGCGGCAGGTCGGGCAGCGCCTGGAACACGGTGACGTAGGAACGTGCGGTCGCTGTGCCCGCCTCTTCGTCGACCTCGATCGCGAGATTGGTGGTGACGTGCTGGGTCTTCGGCGTTCCGTCGGCGTAGACGATCAGCGTGTCGCGGAACATCTTCTCGATCGCTTCGCGACCGCTCACCGGCTCGCCGCTCCCGATGAACGTGGCGTCGGCCAGCAGGACGCCGAGCCCCGCGAAATCGCCGTCGTCCACGAGTTCGGCGTATCGCGCGATCAGGTTCTCGACGGCCCAGTGGCTTGTTGCCGGACCGGCGGTCACGCGACGGTGGCGTCGAGGGCGACTTCGATGTTGCCCCGGGTCGCCTTCGAGTACGGGCAGACCTGGTGCGCGCCGTGGACGAGTTCGTCGGCGGTGGCCTGGTCGATGCCGGAGGCCTCGAGGTGCAGCGCCGCGCTGAGCTTGAACTCGCCCGCCTCGGTGTCGTGGTGCAGCGTGACCTCCGCGACGACGGCGAGGTCTTCCAGCTTCACCTTCTTCACGCTCGCGACGCGGCGCACAGCGCCGACGAAACAGGACGCCCAGCCCGCGGCGAACAGCTGCTCGGGGTTCGTGCCCCCGCCCGCGCCGCCGAGCGCCTTGGGCACGGCGAGCCCGACGTCGAGCACCCCGTCGTCGGAGGTGGCGCGGCCCCCGTTGCGGCCCTCCGCGGTGGAGGTGGCGACAGCGGTGTAAGTGACTTCAGACATGAGCTTTCCTTCTGGTTCCCGGTTTTCCTGCGTGCCGGACACACGCTAGGAACCAGGGGGAAGCCGCGGCGACCGTCGCATGACGTCACCCGGGTACGTCATCGGCGTATGCGGCCCTTCCGGAAGCTCCGCATGATGTGATCCAGGTCGCTGGCGGTGGGCGACCTCGTGCGTAGGGTCTGGCCATGGTCACTCTCAACGCCGTGCTGGGCGTCGCCGCGATCGAGCTGGGCATGGTGCTCATCCCCGGCCCGAACATGATCTACCTGGTCTCGCGGTCGGTGACCCAGGGCCGCCGGGCCGGGCTGATCTCGCTCGCCGGGGTGGCCTGCGGCTTCTTCGTCTACCTGGTCGCGGCGACGGCCGGTGTGGCCACGATCTTCGCGCTGGTGCCGGCGGTCTACACGGCGCTGAAGCTGGCCGGGGCGGCGTATCTGCTGTGGCTGGCGTTCCAGGCGCTGCGGCCCGGCGGCAAGTCGGTGTTCGCGCCCACGGCGCTGCCGGCGGACCGGCCGGGGAAGCTGTTCACGATGGGCCTGGTCACCAACCTGCTCAACCCCAAGATCGCCATCATGTACGTCTCGCTGCTGCCCCAGTTCGTCGTCCCGGCCCGGGGCGGTGTCGCGGCGCAGAGCCTGACGCTCGGCCTGGTCCAGATCACCATCGCGATCACCGTGAACGGCCTGATCGCGATGTCCGCGGGATCGATCGCCCGGTTCCTCGGCAACCGGCCGGGCTGGCTGAAGGCCCAGCGCTACGTGATGGGCACCGTGCTCGGCGTGCTGGCGGTGCGCATCGCCGCGGACCGGTCCCGCGCGGTCGTCACCGCCGCACCATGAGTCCGCGCACCTGGTGCGGCCATCGTCAACGGCGCACCTGATAGCGCAGGTGAAGCACCCGGTTGCCCTGAATCACCACGTCGGGATCCTCCAGCAGGTGCTGCGCGTGGACCGATCCGAAGTAGCGCTTGCCGGACCCGAACACGACGGGTACGACGTCCATGCGCACCTCGTCGACAAGGCCCGCGGCGAGCACCTGGCCACCGACGTCGCCGGCGGCGACCTCGACCAGCCGGTCACCCGCGAGTTCCTGCGCCTTGGCCACGGCTGCCTCGATGCCGTCGACGAAGTGAAACGGCGCCTCGGGGTCCCAGCCCTCGGGCTCCGGCCGGTGCGTCACGACGACCACGTGGTCGATCCCGCTCGGCGGCTTCCCGTCCCAGCCGTCCGTCAGGTCGAACACGTGGCGGCCGGCGATCGTCACGCCGATCTGGTCCCAGTACGGCCGGGTGTAGTCGTAGGACTTCCGCGATACCTTGAGCGCTCCGCTCTCGTCCAAGGGGACGTCACCGCTGGACAACCAGTCGAACAGCGGTCCGGGCTGGTCGTTCTCGTCCGCGATGAAGCCGTCCACCGACACCGAGCTGTACATGACCACTTTGCCCACGGGGCTCTCCTTTGCTTTGGGGCCCTGAAATTAGCGTGTCGTGAGCTGTCGCTATTGTAAGAAATCAATCGGCGGGCAGCGGCCAGCTTGCCAGCACGTGGCCGGGATGTTCGTGCAGGAACCGCCGGCGGACTTCGAGGTACCGGGTCGGCGTGAGCCCGGTGAACTCCCGGAACTCGTGGCCGAAGTGGGCCTGGTCGAAGTAGCCTGCCCGGCTGGCGAGGTCGCCCCAGTCGATCGGCCCGGCGGGGTCGATCGCGAACACGGTGGCGGTGAGGCGGTAGGTGCGGGCCAGCCGCTTCGGCGTGACGCCGATGAGCTGCTTGAACCGCTGTGCCAGATGGGTGTTGCTGACACCGGCTGCGACACTCAGGTCGCCGATCGCCACCGCCCCGCTGGTCGCCGCGAGGACGCTGCTCGTCTGGCGGACCAGTGCCAGGCCGGCGGTCTCGCCCAGCCGTCGTCTGAGTTCGTCCTCGAGCAGCGTCAGCATCTCGTGCGGTCCGTCCGCCGTGGCCAGCCGGTCTCGCAGGTCGGTTATGGCGCGCCTGCCCCAAACCTGCTCCACCGTCACCGGCCGGTCGCACAGTTCGGCCGCGGGCATCGGCAGGAACGGCGCCAGCCCCCACGGCTTGAAGTGCACGCCGACGGACCGGGTCCGGTGTGGATAGCCGAACTCCCACGCGTGGGTGGGCATGGTGACCACGCAGCCGTCGGCGTACTCGGCCGTCTCGGTGCCGGTGCGGATGCGGAACGGCGCCCCGAGATTGACGATGAGCAACGCGGACGGTGCCGGAAGCAGTGTCAGCCGGGCGTACGGCGGCGCGCCCTCCAGGTAGTAGAGGTCGTCGATCAGCCCGTCCAGCGGCGGTCGCGGCACTCTGGACACGTACTCCACGCCCCCAGCATCGCCGACGCCCCGCCGGCATCACACGCCGGGCTCGAGTCAGGCGCCGCCGTCCTCGTGTCGTCGGGTGAAGTCGGGTTTGCGGCGTTCGCGGTGGGAGGCGAGGCCTTCGCGGACTTCCGGGCCGCCGAAGCCGTAGAACTCCAGCGCGAGTGAGGAGTCGAAGATGGCGCCGGCGATCTGCCGGTACCAGGCGTTGAGGCTCTGTTTGGTCCAGCGGATGGCGTTGGGGGCGCCGAGGGCGAGTTCCCGGGCGAGTTCTCGTGCGGTGGGCAGGAGGTCGGTGTCTTGGTCGACGCAGAGGGAGACCAGGCCGATCCGTTCGGCCTCTTCGCCGGTGAGGGGGCGGCAGGTCATGAGGTAGTACTTGGCTTTGGCCATGCCGCACAGCAGGGGCCAGCACACGGCGGCGTGGTCGCCGGCGGCGACGCCGAGGCGGGTGTGGCCGTCGATGATCTTGGCGGTCTTGGTGACTATCGAGACGTCGGCGAGTACGCCGGCGACGAGTCCGGCGCCGACGGCGGGGCCGTGGATCGCCGAGACGGTGGGTTTGGTGCAGTCGATGATGTTGTAGACGAGGTCGCGTGCCTCCCGCATTGTGCGGGTGCGGGCGTCGTAGTCGTTGGAGAGTTTCTCGACCAGGTCGAAGGAGCCGCCGGCGGAGAATCCCTTGCCTTCGCCGCGGAGGAGGATGGCGTTCACGTCCGGGTCCCGGTCGAATTCCCGCCAGATGTCGGCGAGTTCGCCGTGTGCGGCTTCGCTGACCGCGTTGAGGTTGGGTGCGTCCAGGACGAGTTCGACGACGCCCGCGTCGTCCGGGCCGTCCACCCGGAGGTTCTCGAAACGTGCGTAGCGGCTCATGCACTTCCCTTCTTGTGGTTTCTCAGATCTTGTGGCGGGCGATGAGCTGGGCGGCGATGACGTTGCGTTGGATTTCGTTGGTGCCTTCGCCGACGATCATGAGTGGTGCGTCGCGGAAGTAGCGTTCGACGTCGTATTCCTTGGAGTAGCCGTAGCCGCCGTGGACGCGGATGGCGTCGAGGGCGACCTGCATGGCTGTTTCGGAGGCGAAGAGTTTGGCCATTCCGGCTTCCATGTCGGCGCGTTCGCCGGCGTCGAGTTTGTCGGCGGCGTCGAGGGTGAGCAGGCGGGCGGCGCGCATTTTGGTGGCCATGTCGGCGAGCAGATTGCCCACGGACTGGTGTTTCCAGATCGGTTTGCCGAAGGATTCGCGTTCCTGGGCGTAGCGGACGGCGTCGTTCAACGCGGCTTGTCCGACGCCGAGTGCGCGGGAGGCGACCTGGACGCGCCCGACTTCCAGGCCGCGCATCATCTGCGACCAGCCTTGGTTCGGCGTGCCGCCGAGCACCGCGTCCGCGGGCACTTTCCGGCCGTCGAAGAGGAGTTCGCAGGCTTCGACGCCGCGGTAGCCGAGTTTCGGCAGTTTTTTGGAGATGGTGAGGCCGTCGCCGGGTTCGACGAGCAGGACGCTCATGCCGCGATGGGCGGGTTTCGCCCTGCGGTCGGTGATGCATAGCAGGCCGATGAGTCCGGAGTGGGCGGCGTTGGAGATCCAGGTCTTGGAGCCGGTGATCGAGTATCCGTCGCCGTCGGGGGCGGCGTGGGTGCGCATGGCCTGCAGGTCGCTGCCGCCGCCGGGTTCGGTGAGCGCCATCGTCGCGCGGACCCTGCCCTCGGCCATCGCAGGCAGATACTTTTCCCGCTGTGCGGGCGTTCCGAAGGTCTTGATCAGGTAGGTGATGACGGAGTGCCCGCCGATGGCGCCGGCGAGGCTCATCCAGCCGCGGGCGAGTTCTTCGGTGACGCGGGCGAAACAGGCGGTGCTGACGTCGACGCCGCCGTATTCGGCCGGGGCGAGTAAACCGAAGAAGCCGAGTTTTTTCATCTCGTCGATGAGCTCGGCCGGGTAGACGTCGTTCTCTTCGAACTCGCGGACGCGCGGGCGTACCCGTTCGTCGACGAACTCCGCGACCAGGGCCACCATCTGCTGTTCGTCGTCGGACAGCGTCATCGCCGGGCTCCGCGCACGAGACCGCCGCCGATGATGAGCCGCTGAATCTCACTGGTGCCTTCGTAGAGTCGCAGAAGCCGGACGTCGCGGTAGATCCGCTCGACGGGGAGTTCGCGCATGTAGCCGCTGCCGCCGTGGATCTGCACGGCCAGATCGGCGACCTTGCCCGCCATTTCGGTGCAGTACAGTTTGGCCGCGGACGGACCGATCCGCCGGTCCTCCCCGGACACGTAGCGTCGCGCCGTCTCGCGCACCAGCGCCCGCCCGGCCAGCACGCCGGTCTGCTGGTCGGCCAGCATCGCTTGCACCAGCTGGAAGTCACCGATCGGTGTCCCGCCCTGGGTGGCCGTCGTGGCGTGGGCGACTGACTCGTCCAGCGCGCGCTGCGCGGTGCCGACCGCGAGCGCGGCGATGTGGACGCGGCCGCGGGCCAGCGACGTCATCGCGGCGCGGTACCCGGTGTCCTCGTCACCCCCGACCAGACTCGACGACGGCACCCGGACGCCGGTGAACGCGACACTCGCGGTCCACGCGCCTTCCTGGCCCATCTTCCTGTCCTTGGCCGCGACGTCCACCCCGGGCGTGTCCGCCGGGACAAGGAAAACCGCGATCCCCGTGCCGGATGCATCGGCGGGGCGGGTGCGGGCGAACACTACGAACAATCCGGCGATGGGGGCGTTGGTGATGAAGCATTTCTCGCCGTCGATCACCCAGTCGTCACCGTCGCGGACCGCCTTCGTGCGCAGCCCCGCGGGATTGGACCCGGCGCCTGGCTCGGTCAGCGCGAACGACGCCACCACCTCGCCCGAGGCGATGCGTTCCAGCCACTCGGCCTTCTGCTCGTCGGTGCCGAAGTTGACCAGTACCTGCCCGGCGATGCCGTTGTTGGTGCCGAACATCGACCGCAAGGCCAGCGAGGTGTAGCCGAGTTCCATGGCCAGCTCGACGTCCTGCGTCAGATCCAGACCGAGACCGCCCCACTCCTCGGGGATCGCGTACCCGAACAGGCCCATCCCGGCCGCCTGCGCACGCAGATCGTCCGGGATCGCATCGGAGTCCATGATCTCCCGCTCACGCGGCACGACCTTCGCCCGGACAAAGTCACGAACGAGAGCCAGGATCGGTTCGAAGTCCTCGGAGCTCACAGCTTGCATGCCGTCACTATCCTCTTGGCGGCTCAGGGCGGCTGACGGGACTGACACGCGGAAGCGGCCCAGGGGCGACTCGATGAGCCGTCCTCTGGGCCGCTTCGGACACAGGTGCGTTCGGTCCTGACCGGTCCGCTAGCGGGCCTACTGGTTGGCCCACCACCGCTGACCGGCTTCGGGAAGGGTGGAGATCGGGTCGTAGTAGGGGTAACGACGCCGCAAGGCCTCCGGGTCCTCGTGTTCGATCCCGGTGCGGTAGTTCTTGGTCCAGTAGGAGATCCCGAGTTCCCGGTCGTACTCGGCGAGCTGGTGGACCCAGCGCTTCCCGACGTAAGGCACGTCGCAGACGATCCGCGGGGTCGCGTAGCCGGGGAGGTAGCCCATGATCGCGTGCTGGAGTTCCTGTGCTTCCCAGACGGCGACGCGCCAGTGCTCGGCGTTCGGGATCATGTCGCACATGTAGAAGTAGTACGGCAGGATGTTCGCCTCACCCTGCAGAGCGAAGCAGAGGTCGAGCAGTTCGGCAGGCGTCGCGTTGACTCCGCGCATCAGCACGCCCTGGTTGCGCACGTCCCGCACCCCGACATCGAGCGCGGTGCGGGAGGCCTCGGCCACCAGCGGGGTCACCGACTGGGCGTGGTTGACGTGCGTGTGGATGGCGAGGTTGACCCCGCGACGGCGCGCGGTGACCGCGACGCGCTGCAGGCCCTCGACGACCTTCGGCTGGATCCAGTGCTGCGGCAGCGCGGCCAGCGCCTTGGTCGCGAGCCGGATGTCCCGCACGGTCTCGATGTCCAGCAACCGCATCAGGAACGACTCCAGCTGCGGCCACGGCACGTTGGCGACGTCGCCGCCGGACACGACCACGTCCCGCACGCCGGGGGTCTTCTTGAGGTAGTCGATCATCGCGTCCTGCCGGTCGACCGGTTTGAGCGCGAGTTTGTGCTTCTCGATCTGCTCGGTGGAGTTGCCGACCAGGTCCATCCGGGTGCAGTGCCCGCAGTACTGGGGACAGGTGGAGATCATCTCGGCGAGCACCTTGGTCGGATAGCGGTGGGTCAGCCCCTCCACGACCCACATCTCCGCCTCGTGCAGCGAGTCCCGCTCGGAATGCGGGTGACTCGGCCACGCCATGTCACGGTCGCTGCGGACCGGCATCATGTACCGCCGGATCGGGTCGGCGTAGAACGCCTCGGTCACCTTCACCGGGTCGGTCCCCGCGTCCGGCGCCATCGTGTTGATCATCTGCGGCGGCAGCAGCATCGACATCGTGGCCATCTCGCGCTGGTCTTCGAGCAGGTCCTCGTAGAAGCGCTCGTGCAGCAGGTCACCCATCAGGGCACGCAGCTGCTTGACGTTGCGGACGCAGTGCACGCGCTGCCACTGCGCGTCACGCCATTGGGCCTCGGTGACGTCCCGCCATCCGGGGAAGCGTCGCCAATCGGGTTCCACCAGCTCGGCGCGGGCGTACTCGTAGGGCTGGTCAAAGGCGGCGGCTGGCGTCACAGGTTCCTGGATCGCAGTCACTTGTACTCCTAGTCGTCGGGAACACGTAAAAATATCCTGTCATAACGTTCTCACACCGTAAATATTCTCGCAGATCTCGGAGGGTCACAGCTGGTGATCCCCGCTGCGGAGCGGTCCACCCGACCGGGCACACTCGGGGACGTGACGAACGACAGGACGACGCTTCTGCTCGGCGGGCGCGTCTACTCCCCGGCCTCCCCGGACGCCACCGCGATGGCGGTCACCGGTGGCACGATCGTGTGGATCGGCCAGGACGCCCCGGCCCGCGCCCTGCATCCGGACGCCGAGGTGATCGACCTCGGCGGCGCGTTCGTCGCACCCGCCTTCGTCGACTCCCACGTGCACGCCACCTCGGCCGGGCTGCACCTGGCCGGCCTCGACCTCACCACCGTCCGCGACGCGGGCGAACTGCTCGCCGCCGTCCGCGACGCCGCGATCCCGGGCCGGGTCCTGCTGGCGCACGGCTGGGACGAATCCACCTGGACCAGCCCACGGCTGCCGAGCCGCGCGGAACTCGACGAAGCCGCCGGGAATGTCGCCGTCTACCTCAGCCGGGTCGACGTCCACTCCGCGCTCGTGTCGAGCGCACTGCTCGCGCTGGCCCCCGAGGCGGGCGAAGCCGACGGCTGGTCGGCCGACGGCCCACTGACCCGCGCGGCCCACCACCTCGTCCGCCACGCCGCGCGTGCCGCGATTGGCTCCGCCCAGCGGGAACAGGCCCAGCGCGCCTTCCTCGCCGACGCCGCCGCGCGAGGCGTCGTCAGCGTCCACGAATGCGGCGGGCCGGACATCTCCGGACGCGACGACTTCACCGCGCTGCTCGCGCTCGCCGCCGAATCCGGGCTGCCCGAGGTCGTGGGCTACTGGGGCGAGACCGACGTCGAAGCCGCCCGCGCGCTCGGCGCCCGCGGCGCGGCGGGAGACCTCTTCGTCGACGGTGCGCTCGGTTCCCGCACGGCCGCGCTGTGCGCTCCCTACCGGGACCGGCCCGCGGAGTCCGGCGCGCTCTACCTCGACGCCCACGCGATCGGCGATCATCTGGCCGCCTGCACCGAAGCCGGGGTGCAGGCCGGGTTCCACGTCATCGGCGACGCCGCGGTGGCGGAGGTGATCGAGGGCTTCCGGCTGGCGGAGAAGCAGGTCGGCCAGCGCGCCCTCGCCGCGCGGCACCATCGCCTGGAGCACCTCGAGATGGTCGACGCCGGCCAGGCCCGCGCGCTGGCGGGCTGGGGCGTCGTCGCGTCGATGCAGCCGCTGTTCGACGCGGCCTGGGGCGGCGAGCACGGCATGTACGCCGAACGTCTCGGGGAGCGCGCGGCCGGTCTGAACCCGTTCGCGGCGCTCGCCGCCGAGGGCGTTCTGCTCGCCTTCGGCTCCGACACCCCGGTGACTCCGCTGGACCCATGGGCCGCGGTCCGCGCCGCCGTCTACCACCACACCCCGGGTTCCGGGCTCTCGCCGCGAGCCGCGTTCACCGCGCACACCCGGGCCGGGCACCGCGCCGCGGGCGTCAACGACGGAGTAACCGGCAGCCTCGTCGCCGGCGCGCCCGCGCACTACGCCGTCTGGGACGCCACCGACCTCGTCGTCGCCACCCCGGACAGCCGCGTCCAGCGCTGGTCCACCGATCCGCGTGCCGGGGTGCCACCGCTGCCGAGGCTCGACGAGGACGCGCCGCTGCCCCGGTGCCTGCGCACCGTGCGCGGGGGAGAGGTCATCTACGACGACTTCACCTCCACCACGTAGAGTTACCTCCCGTGGTAGCGACCGCTGCGGACACCGAGCCCGAGGTGCCCGCCGAACCCGTCCGGCGACGCCGGATCTCGCGTGCCTGGCTGCTGCGCCTGTTCGCTGCGGCGGCGTCGGGTTTCGTGTTCTACCTGAGCTTCGCGCCGCGTCCACTGTGGTGGCTGGCGCCGCTCGCGTTCGCCGGCTTCGGGCTCGTCCTGCACGGACGCCGCTTCCGCGGCGGATTCGGCTACGGTTTCGTCTTCGGCCTCGCGTTCTTCCTGCCGCTGCTGACCTGGCTGCTCGACTTCCTCGGCCCGGACTTCGGCCCGTGGCCGTGGCTCGGCCTCTGCCTGGCGCTGTCCGTCTACTTCGGACTCGCGGGCTGGCTCGTCACGGTGGTGTCCCGGCTGCCGCTCGCTCCACTGTGGTCCGCGCTGGTGTTCGTCGCGCTGGAAACGCCGCGCACCTGGTTCCCGCTCGGCGGATTCCCGTGGGGACGGGTCGCGTTCAGCCAGCCCGAGGGCGTCTTCCTGCCGCTCGCCTCCATCGGCGGCGCCCCGCTCGTCGGCCTCGCCGTCTGCCTCACCGGCTTCTCCCTCGCCGCCCTGATCCGCCGCCTGGGGTCCGTGAAGGCCTCCTTCACGGCGCTCAGTGCCGTGACTG
>NZ_JBHYIQ010000007.1:144541-184977 GCF_042739895.1 Amycolatopsis sp. NPDC059021 | reverse complement strand
GTCCCCAATAATATAGCGGGGTGTTACGGTTGCCTCTACGGTTTTTTCAGATTGCTCTTCGGGGAATTTCCGTCTATGCCTTGGGTATAAAAGACCCCTTCAGTGCGTCTTACGGATCAAGATTGGACGCGAAGCGTCTCTGTTGAGGGTGGTGGCGGGGGCATGGGTGGAGAACGTCCCCTTCAGCTCTCGTCGTCGAGCGATGGCGCGCCGGGCGCCACGGGGGCCGGAGCCGGCTGCCGCTTGACCGCGGTCAGCAGCAACTGCGCGACGTCGAGGATTTCGACCTTGTCGGACGCCTGCCCGTCGCTCTGCCGCGCGGTGAGGCCGTCGTTGAGCATCACCTTGCAGAACGGGCAGCCGGTCGCGATCTTCGACGGCGCGGTGCCGAGCGCCTCGTCGACGCGTTCGACGTTGATCCGCTTGCCGATCTTCTCTTCCATCCACATCCGCGCGCCGCCGGCACCACAGCACATCGACCGGTCGCCGTGCCGCGGCATCTCGCGCAGCGTCGCGCCCGTCGCGCCGACGAGCTCCCGCGGCGCTTCGTAGACCTTGTTGTGGCGGCCCAGATAGCACGGGTCGTGATAGGTGACGTCCTCCGCGACCGGCGCGACCGGCACCAGCTGCTTCTCACGCACCAGGCGGTTCAGCAGCTGCGTGTGGTGCACGACGTCGAACTGGCCACCCAGTTCCGGGTACTCGTTGGCGAGGGTGTTGAAGCAGTGCGCGCAGGTCACGACGACCTTGCGTGCCTTGCGTTCGCGGCCCTCGAACACCGAGTTCAGCACCTCGACGTTCTGCTGCGCGAGCATCTGGAACAGGAACTCGTTGCCCGCGCGGCGCGCCGGGTCACCGGTGCAGGTCTCCTCGGAGCCGAGCACGGTGTACTTGACGCCCGCGATGTGCAGCAGCTCCGCGACCGCCCGCGTCGTCTTCTTCGCGCGGTCCTCGAACGCGCCGGCGCAGCCGACCCAGAACAGGTACTCGGCGTCGCCGAGGTCGCCGTCGAACACCGGGACCTCGAAGTCGAGCTCCTCCGTCCACTGCAGACGGTCCTTGGCGTTCTGGCCCCACGGGTTGCCCTTGTTCTCCAGGTTCTTGAACATGCCGTTCAGCTCGCTGGGGAACGAGGATTCGATCATGACCTGGTAGCGGCGCATGTCGACGATGTGGTCGACGTGCTCGATGTCCACCGGGCACTGCTCGACGCAGGCACCGCAGGAGGTGCAGGACCACAGGACGTCGGGGTCGATGACGCCGCCGTCGTCGCCGACGAGCGCCTTCTGCGACTCGGCGATCGCGAGGACGTCGATGCCCGCGTACATGTTGTCGCCGGACAAACCGACCTCGTCGCCCGCCATGTCGCGCTTGCCGCCCGCGAGCAGGTACGGCGCCTTCGCGTAGGCGTGGTCACGCAGCTGGGTGATGACGAGCTTCGGCGACAGCGGCTTCCCGGTGTTCCACGCGGGACACTGCGACTGGCAGCGGCCGCACTCGGTACAGGTCGAGAAGTCGAGCCAGCCCTTCCAGCTGAAGTCCTCGATCTTGCCGACGCCGAAGGTGTCCTCGTCCGGGTCGGCCTCCTCGAGGTCGAGCACCTTGCCCTTGCTCATCATCGGCTTGAGGGCACCCAGCGCGACGCCGCCGTCGGCCTCGCGCTTGAAGTAGATGTTGAAGAACGCGCTGAACCGGTGCCAGGCGATACCCATGGTCATCGTGCGCGAGATGACGATCAGCCAGATCGTGGCGCTCATGAGCTTGACGAACGCGAACACCGAAACCAGGTTCGGGCTCGCGGGCAGCAGCTCGCCGATCGGGTTCGAGACGAACGCGGCCCAGGTCGGCGTCTCGTGCGCGCCGAGGGCGGCCTTCGCGGCGCGGACGCCGATGATGCCGACGCCTTCGATGAGCACCACGGCCTCGATGAAGTAGGCCCACTTGAAGTTCGAGCCGGCGAACCGCGACTGGCGGTCGGCACGGCGCGGGTGGTTGCGCTGGCGCACCACGATCAGCACCAGGATGCCGACGATGGTCCCGACGCCGAGCAGTTCCATGAGCAGCTGGAACGGCGGGAAGTCGTCGAGGATCGGCCAGCCCCAGTGCGGGACGAAGACCTCGCCGTACGCCTCGAACAGCGCGAGCGAGCCGATCAGGAAGCCCCACATGACCAGCCAGTGCCACGGGCCGACGCTGCGGACCTTGTTCATCCGCGTGTGCGCGGCGAACTCCTTGATCATGGTCTTCATGCGCCCCACGAACGGCCCGTTCCGGGTGGAGTCGGGCTGGCCGAGCCGGATCACCCGCACGAAGCGGGCGATGGTCGCGAAGAACATTCCCCAGGCGACGATGCCGAGCAGGACCGAAAGTCCGCCCAGCGTCAGCTGTACAGCGCCCATTTCTCGGGTGCCTTTCGTCCGGTGTGGTGGTGCAGCGCCGCAGTGGTCCGGTGAACGCCGCGGTGCCGATGGTGCAGCAGACTAGTGGTGCTTACTGATGAGTAACCGGTGAGTGGCGCCTAAGTCCCACCGATGTGGTGTACGCCTCGCTAGCTATTGAGACGATCGTTCAGGTAGTTTTTGTGATGTGCTTGCGTACCTCCTTCTCGCCTTGGCCATCGGCGCCGAGGTCACCGCGACGATCTCGCTGAAGCTCTCCGAGGGCTTTTCCAAGGTCGGGCCGTCGATTCTGGTCGTGGTCGGGTATGTCGTGGCGTTCGTCGCGTTGTCACAGGTGCTCAAGGCAGGATTGCCGATCGGCGTCGCCTACGCGATCTGGGCCGCGGCGGGGGTGGCACTGGTGGCGATCATCGGCGTGGTGTTCTTGAAGGAGCCCGTCAACGCCGCGATGATCGCCGGGCTCGCGCTGGTGATCGGCGGTGTCGTACTGATCGAGGTCGGGAGCGCGCAGTGAAACTCCAGGTCGACGGCCGCAAGGCGCGCGGGGAAAAGCGCCGGACGGAGATCATCGAGGCGACGTTGCGGGTGATCGAGCGCGACGGCGTCGCCGGGGTCACGCACCGGACGGTCGCGGCCGAGGCCGGTATCCCGACCGCTTCGACGACCTATCACTTCTCGACCCTCGACGACCTGCTCATCGCGACGCTCATCTCGTGCGCGCGGGACATGGCGACCGAGGTCTACTGGATGATCGACCGGGCCCGTTCGCGCGGCAGCCGCGGTGCGGAAGAGGTCGCCGGGCTGCTGGCCGAGGCGCTCGGGCCGCAGCGCGGGCGGACCATGGCGGAGTACGAGCTGTACCTGCTGGCCGCGCGCAAGCCCGAGCTGCGCCCGGCCGCTCGGCGCTGGCTCGACGTGCTGACCTCGATGGTCCGGCACGATAACGAGGTCGCGTTCCGGGTGTTCCTCGCCGGCATCGACGGCCTGCTCATCCAGGGCCTGATCGACGACGAGCCGCCCTCGGCCGAAGAGCTGAGGCCGGTGGTGGACTACTTGCTCAAGCCTGCCTAAATAACTGGGCGCCGCGCGGGCGCTGGGTTACGTTGCCGCCATGCGGACAGTGGGTGCTTACGAACTGGACGACGACCCCGCGCGGGTCGACCTCGACGTCGTGTGGAAGTTTCTCTCCACCGAGGCGTACTGGGCCCGGTGGCGGACCCGTGACCAGGTCGAGGCGCAGGTACGGAACGCGTGGCGGATCGTCGGCGCGTACGAGACGTCGAGCGGGCGTCAGGTCGGCTTCGGCCGCGCATTCTCCGACGGCGTCGCGATGGCCTACCTCGCCGACGTGTTCGTCCTACCGGACGCGCGGGGCACCGGTCTCGGCAAGGAACTGGTCCGCGAGATGGTCGACAACGGTCCCGGCGCGAACTTCCGCTGGATGCTGCACACCTCCGACGCGCACGAGCTGTACCGGCAGTACGGCTTCGCCGAGCACACCGTCGGCCGTTACATGGAACGCGAAGGCGTCCACTGAGTCAGAGCTCCGGGAGGAACGCCCGGAGCAGAATGATCTCGCCGTCGTCCTCGTAGTCTCCGCCGTCGGTGGTGAAGCAGGGCGCGGCGCCGCCAGGGCCGTCGTTGAGGATGACGACGTCGTATTCCTCTCCGCAGTACGGCACTTCGTGCGGGGAGTCGGCCAGCGCCGGTGTGGCCAGGATCGCCGGAGCCGTTGCCATCGCGGTGAGCGCCGCGAGCAGGCCGATCAGACGACGTAAGTGCACGGAAACCTCCATGGTGGAGATCATCGCGGCCGCTCCCGCTCCTGCGTGCCGACACACTGCACACGATCGGTCACCTGAAGCCGTAGGTTGCTGTGCAGCCTCCTGTTTACCTATAGTGCTAGGTAGATAGATAAATGGAGGAACCGATGATCGAGTTCCATCTGGACTCCAGGTCCCGGCTCTCGCCGTACCAGCAGCTGGTCCAGCAGGTGCGGCACGCGCTGCGCCTCGGCCTGCTGAGCGAGGGCGACCAGCTGCCGAAGGTGAAGGACGTCGTCGCGCAGCTGGCCATCAACCCGAACACCGTGCTCAAGGCCTACCGGGAGCTGGAGCACGACGGGCTCGTCGCGGCCCGCCCCGGTGTCGGGACGTTCGTGACGACGACCCTCGCCGGGCCACCTCCGGCCGTGCTCGGCGGGTTGCGTCAGGACCTGCTGAAGTGGCTGGCTGCGGCTCGGCTGTCCGGCCTCGACGACGAAGGCATCGAGGCGTTGTTCGCGACCACGTTTCGCGCGTCCGTCAGGAGGGACATAGCGTGACCGCGGTACTGGGGGCCACGAACCTGGGGAAGAAGTACGGCCGGAACCAGGCGCTGACCGGCTGCACGCTGGACATCCCGGCCGGGCACGTCGTCGGGCTGGTCGGCCCGAACGGTGCCGGGAAGTCGACGCTGCTGAATCTCGCGGCGGGGATGCTGACGCCGACGACCGGCACCATCGAGGTGTGTGGCGGGATACCGGGCAGCGGGCCCGCGCAGCTGGCCAAAGTCGGTTTCGTCGCGCAGGAAACGCCCGTCTACAGTGGACTGAGCGTCGCCGACCACCTGCGCCTCGGCGCCCGGCTCAACCCGGGCTGGGACGACGCACTGGCTCACGGCCGCATCGCTCGGCTCGGTCTCGATCCCCGGCAGCGCGCCGGGAAGCTGTCCGGCGGGCAGCGTGCCCAGCTCGCGCTCACCCTGGGCATCGCCAAACGTCCCGAGCTGGTGCTGCTCGACGAACCGGTCGCCGCGCTCGATCCGCTCGCCCGGCGCGAATTCCTGGCCGACCTCATGGAGATCGTCGCCGAACACGGGGTCAGCGTCGTGTTGTCCTCGCATCTGGTGGCCGATCTCGAACGTGTCTGTGATCGGCTCGTCGTCCTGGTCGGCGGCGAAGTGCGGCTGGAGGGCGACGTCGAGGAAATCCTGGCGACCCACCGCCGGTTGACCGGCCCGCGCCGCGACGTCGCCACGTTGCCCGCCGAGCAGCGCGTCGTCTCCGCGAGCCATACCGACCGGCAGACGACGCTGCTCGTCCGCACCGAGGCACCGATCCTCGATCCTCAGTGGACAGTCGGCGAGCTCGGTCTGGAAGACCTCGTGCTCGCCTACCTGAGCGGCACCGGCACCACCCGTCGTCCGGCGCTGGAGGTGCTCCGATGATCTGGCTGAGCTGGCGCCAGTTCCGCGTCCAAGCCGTTGCGGTGTACGGACTTCTGCTCGTGCTCGCCGCTGTTCTCGTGCTCGCCGGACGGCCGTTGCCCGGTTCCCGCGCTCCGCTCGATCCCGGTCATGGCCTGCTCTACCACGGCGGAATCGTCGTGACGTATGCCCTTCCCCCGCTCATCGGCGTGTTCTGGGGCGCCCCGCTGGTCGCTCGTGAGCTGGAGGCGGGCACCCATCGCCTGGCGTGGAACCAGACCGTCACGCGGTCGGAGTGGCTGAGCGTGAAGCTCGCGCTCATCGGGCTGGCTGCCGTGCTCGCGGCCGGGCTGCTCAGCCTCGCGGTCACCTGGTGGGCGGATGCGGTTGACAACGCGGTCACCACTGGCGACAGGGGCGGCTCCTTCGCGGTGCGCCTCTCGCCGGTGATCTTCGGCGTTCGCGGAATCGCGCCCATCGGCTACGCGGTCTTCGCCTTCGTCCTCGGCGTCGCGGTCGGAATCCTGCTGCGCCGGACGGTGCTCGCCATGGCCGTCACGCTCGTGGTCTTCGCGGCCGTCCAGCTCGCCGTGCCCTTCACGGTCCGGCCGCATCTCCTGCCCGCGGCCGAGGAGACCGTGACGATCACGGCGTCGAACATCGCGCGGATGGGGCTCAACGACGCCGGTGAGTTCGAACTGCTGACCGTGTCCGGCCCGCAGGGCGCGTGGATGCTCTCCAACGAGACCGTCGACGGCACCGGGAAGACGGTGCGGCCGCCGTCGTGGCTCGCGGGCTGCATTCCACCACCGGGTGGCGCAGCACGCCCCATGCCGGCGAAGGAGTGTTTCGCCAAGCTCGCCGACGACGGCTACCGGCAACGGATCACCTATCAGCCCGCAGCCCGTTTCTGGCCGCTTCAACTGATCGAAACGGCGCTCTACCTCGCGCTCACCGCTTTGCTGGCGCTGCTGTGCCTCCGCTGGTCTCGTACTCGCCTTTCCTGACAGTGAAAGGAAAAACATGAAGAGAACGCTTCGCGGGCTGACGGTCGTCGCCGCCCTGCTGACCCTCGCGATGGGCGTCGCGCCCGCCGCCGTCGCGGAAACTATCCCCGCCTTGCCCGCGCCGACCGGTCGTGCCCCGGTCGGTACGACCTCGCTGTACCTGAAGGACACCTCCCGCCCCGATCCCTGGGCTCCGGGGGTGAACGCGCGGGAGCTGATGGTTTCCCTGTGGTATCCGGCGAAATCGGCGGAGAGCACCCGGGCCCGGTACATGACGCCCGCCGAGTCGGAACTCCTGCTGAAGGACGGCAAGATCACCACCCTGCCGCCGGACATCCTGAGCCGGACGCGGACCAACGCCGTCACCGACGCGCCGGCGGTGGGACGACGGCATAGCCTGCCGCTGATCGTGCTCTCGCCAGGGTTCACCAAACCGCGCAGCACGATGACCGCGCTGGTCGAGGACCTGGCCAGCCACGGCTACGTCGTCGCCGTGCTCGACCACACCTACGAGAACGTCGGACAGTCCTTTCCGGACGGTCGCGTCACCACGTGCCTGGCCTGCGGGAATCCCCGGAATGACGAGTTCTGGCGGAAGGTGGTGCGGGGCCGGGCCGCGGACGTCTCGTTCGTGCTGGACGAACTGACCGGGCCCCGGCCGAAGTGGCGGAACGCCGACCTGATCGACCCGGCCAGGATCGCGATGGCGGGGCATTCCGTCGGCGGCGCGAGCACCATCCCCGCGATGCTGGCCGACTCGCGGATCCGCGCCGGGATCGACATCGACGGGACGACCGACGACCCGATCCCGGACACCACCGCGTTGGCACGTCCGTTCCTGTTCCTGGGCAAGCCCGTGACGTACACGCCGGGCAGCGGGCGTCCCGAGGCGATCAGCTGGGAAAACGACTGGAAGCACATGACCGGGTGGAAGCGCTGGCTGCTCGTGACCGGTACGGTCCACCAGTCGTTCACCGACCTCGTGCTGCTGGGCGACCAGCTCGGCATCGACTTCGGTGCCCGGCAACCCGGTGCCCGCACGATGGAGGTCACCCGCGCCTACGTCCGGGCCTTCTTCGACGAGCACCTGCGTGGCCGCCCGCAGCCGCTGCTGGATCGGCCGTCGCCGCGCTATCCGGAGGTGCACTTCTGCTCGGTGGAGCCCGCCTCCTGCACCTGAGTGTGGCGCGGAGCACCGGCCCCGGCAAACGGATTGCTCAACCGGTCCCTGTCAGAGGGGCACGACTATTGCCCTGATACACCCTCCTGTGCTCCGCGAATCTTGTGGTCACCCCGGCGATCTGATGCACTGCCGATGGCTGGGGATCGGATCGGCGCTCGACGACGGGAGAAGCCATCAGCACTGATCAGCCGGAGGTGTGCTCCGGCCAGGAGCTGCGCCCCTGTGCTGTGCGCGGCTGCCCGTGGCGAGGCGTGTGTCCGGATCATCACCCGGACGTCGACGAGGCCGATGCCGCGGTGAACACGATCATGCGGCTGCGCCCGTTCGGCGCCGGCTTCAAGCGGCCGCGGCAGCACCCGCACTATCAGACACGGCGCGCGGGCAGGTTCGAGGTCGTCGTCAGCCACGTCTCGGACGACCGGATCGCTCCGCCGCGACGCATCCGGCGGATAGTCCACCCCGACTCGGCCCCATACCTCGCAAGCCACCTTTCGCGTGCGAGTCAGGCCTGGTACGCGAGGCTCGACAGCGGTGCGCCGGGCAGCGATCGCCACGCCGATCCGGCTGACAGCGGTGACGCCCACCAAGGACGTCCGGCGCTCCTCATCCCGCAGACCCCTATCGCCACCACCGGGAGTGAGCGCGAACCGGAGGTGGTGGACGAGGCGGCGCCGACACCCGTGGCCCTCGCACGATTCCTTCAGGCGAAGCTCGCGCGCGTCCAGTCCGATGACGTGGTCACGGACGGGAATCAGCCGGACGAATCACCGGCAACACCGGCGGCGCCGGGCCCGCCCACGAAGGTCACGCGTCGTCGTGGCAGGCGTTCGACTGCGACCGCGTCCACTCCTGTGGTGCGCCGCAAGGGAAAGCGGCGGGCCCAGCCGGTCGACGAGCGCGCGGCCGAGGTTCCTCGCCACGAGGTCACCCGAGTGCGGCGAATTCGCCGCCGGTGAGGTCGATGTCGCCGCGTTGTCCGGAGGCGCGTTTCCGCGCGGTGGAGTCCGCCGCCCGCACCTGAGTGTGTCGCAGGGCACGTCGTGTCACATCGGTTCCCGGGGGTCCGTCAGGGCAGTAGAACCGATCCTCGAGGAGGAAGCCATGACGTCGACCATCCTGATCACCGGCGGTACCGGCACGCTCGGCCGCTTGGTCGTCCCACTGCTGCGGGAGGCCGGTCAGCGGGTCCGGGTGCTGAGCCGGAGCAGCCGTGCCGCCGAGGACGGCATCGAGTACGTGACCGGTGACCTGGTGAAGGACGAGGGTGTCGAGGCCGCGGTGGCCGGGGCCTCGATCGTGCTGCACCTGGCCGGTGGCCCGAAGGGCGACGACGTGGCGACACGGAACCTGGCGCGTGCCGCGGCGGCGGCCGGGGTGCGGCACCTGGTCTACATCTCGGTGATCGGCGCGGACCGGGTGCCGCTGGCGTGGATGCGGTCGAAGCTCGCCGCCGAGCGCGCGGTGAGCGAGTCGGGGGTGCCGTGGACGACGGTGCGGGCCGCGCAGTTCCACGACCTGGCGCTGAAGATGGTGGCGGGCATGGCGAAACTGCCGGTGGTCCCGAAGCCGGGCGGGCTGCGGCTTCAGCCGGTCGAGGCGCGGGACGTCGCGGAGCGGCTCGTGGAGCTGGCGCTCGGCGAGCCGGCCGGTCTGGTGCCCGACCTGGCCGGGCCGGCGGTCTACGGCATGGACGAGCTGGTCCGCGGTTATCTGGCGGCGCAGGGAAAGCGCCGTCCGATGCTGCCGGTGCGGATCCCCGGGAAGGTCGGCCGGGCGTACCGGGCGGGCGGCAACCTGACCCTGGAAGGAGCCGACCGGGGCACGGGAACCTGGGAGGACTTCCTGGCCCGCCGCGCTCTCGCCACCGCGTGACCCTCCACAAAGGACACCTGAGGTCGTTGTCAACGGTCCGTGGGGGCCTCCCCGAGGGACTCAGGGTCCCTCAAGGTGGCCCCCACGGACCTACGGGACGGGCAGGGCGACGCGGGTGCGGCGGCGCATGACGGCGAAGTACAGGGCGCCGGGGACGATCAGGCCCAGCAGCCACGAGATGTCGGCGCCACCGAGGACGGGGGCCATCGGGCCGACGAAGATGCCCTCGACGTTCGAGAACGGGATCTGCACGGCGATCCCGATGACGTAGGCGATCAGCGCGGGCGCCGACCACCGCCCGTAGCGTCCGTTCGGGTCGTAGACGGCTTCGAGATCGTAGGTTTCCTTACGCACCAAGTAGAAGTCGACGAGGTTGATCGAGCTCCACGGCGTCAGGAAGTACAGCAGGAAGTCCAGGAAGAGCACGAAATTCCCGAGGAACTCCCCGCGTCCGAGCACCGCGATCACGGCGCCGAGCACGCCGACGATCGCGATGTAGGCGATGCGCGCGCCCTGGGAAAGGGCGGCGCGGCGGCTGAAGGCGGTGAGAGTGGTCGCGACGGTCATGTAGCCGCCGTAGATGTTGAGCACGTTCACCGTGAACTTGCCGAGCGCGATCGCCAGCAGCAGCGGGATCAGCAGCGCCTCGCCGCCGAGGCCGACGACGTACGCGACCTCGTGGCCCTTGAAGGCTTTGCCTGCCACGGCGTAGGCCAGCGCGCCGAACGACATCGCCCAGATCGCGCCGAGCACCGTGCCGCCGTAGGTCCACCAGAACGTCGCGCGCACGGATGTCGTCGACGGCAGGTAGCGCGAGGTGTCGGCGACGTACTGGCCGAAGGTCAGCTGCCAGGACGCGGTGAGCGAGAGGGCGAGCAGGAACTTCGGGAAATCGAGCGTCGGCATGGCGAGGACGGCACCGAGATCGTGACCGCCGACGAGCCGGATGCTCAGGTACACGAACACGATCACCGACAGCGCGGACGCGATCCAGCCGAACCGGTGGATCAGCTTGTAGCCGATGATGGCGATCAGCGCGGACAAGGCCGCGTACAGGCAGATCGAGACGTCGGTGGGCAGATGGGTGATCTGCGCGACCGCCTGTCCGCCGAGGACGTTGCCGCTCGCGAAGTACCCGAGGTACATCACCACGACGAGCACGAGCGGGAGCACGGCGCCGTATACGCCGAACTGCGCCCGCGACTGGATCATCTGCGGGATGCCCAGCTTCGGCCCCTGTGCGGCGTGCAGCGCCATCGGGATCCCGCCGAGCGCGTTGCCCGCGACGACCGCGACGATCGCCCACAGCGGATGCACGCCGACCAGCACGGTGAGCGCGCCGGTGACCGCGGACGTGATCTGCATGTTCGCCGCGAACCACAGGGTGAACAGGCTGCGTGGATGTCCGTGCCGCTCGCTCGCGGGGACGGGATCGATCGAGCGTTGTTCCAGCGCCGTTGCCGCCATGGGACCTCCAGCCGTTCGTGCCTGGAGTCATTAAGGGCAGCGAAGGCCGCTGGTCCTAGCCCCATCCGGCGGATTCTGTCTGGCCCGCCAGACAGCTGCCCGCCAACGCCGGAGCCGGCGAAGGGCGGGTCCGCATGTCCGTCTCGCCGTGCGCGGAACGAAGCCAGGCGCGGTTCTCGGGTGTTGTGCGGTGTGGGGTGTGCCATGGCGAAAAGCATGGCACCGGGGTATGACAATCTCGGCGGGCAAGGTTCGCCAAAAGTGTTTCACTTCCGAAACCCGGCTTCGGTTGCCTGCGAGTCCCGAGAAGGCCCCGATAGGATGATTCATGACGGGCCGGCTGTCCGTCGTGCCTCTTTTTCTCTAAAGTCTGTCCGCTGTGCGGTCCCTGCTCAGGCTCCTCGTCCTGCTCCTCCTCGGCGTGCTCGCCACATCCTGCTCGGCTTCGGAGGTACCCGCCGCGCGCCCGGCGAACTCCACGGTCATCCGCGTCCCGCAGGCCGCGCCCACGATCACCAAAGCCCTTGAGACAGCCCATGAAGGCGACCTCGTGCTCGTCTCGCCGGGCGTATACCGCGAGAGCGTGTACATGCGCGTACGGGGTGTCGTGCTGCGCGGTGTCGATCGCAACGACGTCGTCATCGACGGCGAAACCAAGCGGGACAACGGAATCGTCATCGCGGCGCCGGGGGCGAGCGTGGAAAACCTGACCGTCCGTGATCACCGGGAGAACGGCGTGCTCGTCACCGGGGTCACCGGGTTCCGTATCTCGTATGTGACGGCGAGCAATAACGCCAACAACGGAATTGCTGCTTCCCAGGCGCAGCACGGCGTGATCGAGCAGAATTACGCATCCGGAAGCGCCGAATCCGGAATCTTCGTCGGGGCGTGTGAGGCTTGTGAGACCGTCGTCCGCGACAACGTCGCCGAGCACGACGCCACCGGGTTCCAGAGCGTCCGGTCGTCGCGGCTGCGGGTCACCGGCAACCGTTTCACCGGCAACCGGGTGGGCCTGCAGTCCACTTCGGACACCAAGATCATGATCGCGGGCAATGTGGTGGGCAACGACGCCGAGCGGGCGGGCCCCGCCCGCTACGACGGGGCCTTCGGGCGGGGCATCGTCCTCGCGGGCGGGCGGCACAACCTGGTCACGAACAACCGGGTCACCGGCAATCCGGCCGCCGGCATCGTGCTCGACTCCACCGAGAATCTGGGACCGGTGGGCAACCGGATCGTCGGCAACTTCCTGAGCGGCAACCGTGTCGACGTCGCCTACACGGCTTCCGGCCAGCAACCCGGTGGTGCGAACTGCCTCGCGGACAACCAGCTGGCGACCACTGTCCCGCGCGACCTCGTGATGCCGTGCCCGGCGGGCGGTAAGGAAGCCGTCGGCGAGCAACTCGACGCGGTCGACGCGCCGCGAGGTCAGTCCGCGCCCCGGCCGCCTCGGCAACCGGGCCTGCCGGACGCGGCGACCGCACCGCCCCGGCCTGCCTTCGGCCTGCCGGGAGCGGTGCAGGCGAACTCGATCCGGGTGCCCGGACCCGAACTGCTCGTCGACCGCGTCGGAACGGGCTAGCTCAGCCCTTGTTCTCGTAGACCGGGGTGATCGTGGCTCGCGCGATGCCGTGGCTGAAGAGGTTGAAGCCGAGGAACGCCGGCGTCGCGTCTTCGCCGACCTCCAGCTTCTCGACGTCGACAGCGTGTACGGCGAAGATGTAGCGGTGCGGCCCGTGTCCCGGCGGCGGCGCGGCGCCGAGGAACTGCTTGACGCCACCGTCGCCCTTGAGCGTGACCGCGCCCCCGGGCAGTCCGGACCCGCTCGCGTCGCCTGCGCCGGAGGCCAGTTCGGTGACCGACGCCGGGATGTTGAAAACAGCCCAGTGCCAGAAGCCGCTCGCGGTCGGCGCGTCCGGGTCGTAGCAGGTCACCGCGAAGCTCTTGGTCCCGGCGGGGAAGCCCTCCCAGGACAGGTGCGGCGAACGGTCCTCGCCACCCGCGCCGAAGATGCCGGACAGATGCGGCGTCGCGAGCGTCTCACCCTCCGCGACATCGTTGCTGCGCAGGGTGAACGACGGAAGCTGGGGCAGGAAGTCGTACGGGTTGGCTGACTGCGGCATGGAACCTCCCGATCACGGAAAACCGACGCTGCCAGGCTAGGACCAGTGGTGCCGGGGCGCGGGGGCAGCCTGAGGTTGTCCTCAGGGATGATTGGGGGGCTTCCCGGATGTCGGAGGGGGTTCGCCGCTCCTAACCTCATCGGGACGCGAGTCGTACTGAGGGGAACTGAGGGGACAAGAGCATGGCGCGCCCGCTTCTGGCATTAGGTGGCATCGTGTTGATCGGCGTGGGGGTTGCCGCCGGATTCGGGTTTCTGTGGCCGTCGAAGGCACGGGCCGACGCCGAGGTCACGACGCCGATCACCAAGGTGCGGCTGGACAACGGTTCGGGGGAGACGAAGATCCGCACCGGCAGCGGCCCGGTGCGGATCCACCAGGAGTTCTCCTACCGGTGGAGCAAGCCGTCCGACAGCTACAAGGTGGACGGTGACACGCTCGTGCTCCAAGGCTGCGGGAAGAACTGCTCGGTGGACTACGACGTGATCGTCCCGGCCGGGGTGCCCGTCACCGGCAGGAACGACTCCGGCGGCGTCCGCATCTCGGGGGTGGCCAGCGTGGATGTCACCGTCGATTCCGGGCGGGCCGAGGTCACCGACGTCGCCGGGCCGGTCAAGCTCGCCGTCGACTCCGGGGCGACCGAGCTGCGGAACATCGGCCAGGACGTCACCGTGCGGTCGGATTCGGGGTCGGTCACCGGCTCCGGGCTGCGCGGCAAGGTCGACGTCAAGGCCGACAGCGGCCGCGTCGAGCTGAAGATGGCCGCGTCGAACGACGTGAAGGTGCACGCGGACAGCGGGAGCATCGAGGTCGACGTGCCCGGCGGCCCCTACCGCGTCCTCGGGAACACCGACAGCGGGCACCGGGACATCGGGGTGTCGAACGACGCGTCGGCTCCGCACACCCTCGACCTGACCACCGACAGCGGCAGCGTCAAGGTGCGTGCCGCGTGAGGCTCTGGCTCGGGGTGGCCGCGGTGGCGGCCGCCCTGCTGCTGCCGTCCGCCGCGGGGCACGCGCGCGCCGAGTCCGAGCCGGTCTGGTTGCCGTGCGCGACGGCGCAGGAGCCGGGCGCCGAGTGCGCTTCGCTGCGCGTGCCGATCGACAGCGCGGACCCGGGCGCCGGTATGAAGACCGTCACGGTGAAGCGAGTGCCGGCACCCGGTATGGGCGGTTAGTCCCGTTCGTGCCGCTGCCCGCACGCGGGCGACATGATCATGCTTTCAGGTGACACCGCTGGCGAAAAGCCTGGTCAGGCGGGTTACCTTCAGTTTTTCGGCGATCTCGGGAACAAGAGCCGAGACCTGCCCGTTAGCCTAGTACGAAGGTTGAGCGCAGCCGACTCAAGTCTGCTTGACGGGGCGCGCGGAGGCCGGATAGAACTTGACTCGGGGCCGCTCAATGTGAACAGCGGCGGCGCCGAAGCGGCAGGTCACGAACAACAAGCAGTAGAGCTGCGTTACTCAGGAGGATCACACCATGGCGCGAGCGGTCGGCATCGACCTCGGCACGACCAACTCGGTCGTCGCCGTCCTTGAGGGCGGCGAGCCGACGGTCATCGCCAACTCGGAAGGTTCCCGCACCACCCCGTCCATCGTCGCCTTCGCCAAGAACGGTGAAGTGCTGACCGGCCAGCCGGCGAAGAACCAGGCCGTGACGAACGTCGACCGGACCATCCGGTCGGTCAAGCGGCACATCGGTACCGACTGGAAGACCGAGATCGACGGCAAGAACTACACCTCGCAGGAGATCAGCGCGCGCGTGCTGATGAAGCTCAAGCGCGACGCCGAGGCGTACCTGGGCGAGCCCATCACCGACGCGGTCATCACCGTCCCGGCGTACTTCGAGGACGCGCAGCGGCAGGCCACCAAGGAGGCAGGCCAGATCGCGGGCCTGAACGTGCTCCGCATCGTCAACGAGCCGACCGCGGCCGCGCTGGCGTACGGCCTGGACAAGGGCGAGAAGGAACAGACCATCCTGGTCTTCGACCTCGGTGGCGGCACCTTCGACGTCTCGCTGCTGGAGATCGGCGAGGGCGTCGTCGAGGTCCGCGCGACCTCCGGTGACAACCACCTCGGTGGTGACGACTGGGACGAGCGCATCGTGACCTGGCTGGTCGACAAGTTCAAGGCCGCCAACGGCATCGACCTCACCAAGGACAAGATGGCGCTGCAGCGCATCCGTGAGGCGGCGGAGAAGGCGAAGATCGAGCTGTCCAGCTCGAACTCGGCCAGCATCAACCTGCCCTACATCACCGTGGACGCGGACAAGAACCCGCTGTTCCTCGACGAGCAGCTGTCGCGCGCCGAGTTCCAGAAGATCACCTCCGACCTGCTGGAGCGCACCCGCCAGCCGTTCAACAACGTCATCCGTGACGCCGGTATCGCCGTCGGCGACATCGACCACGTGGTGCTCGTCGGTGGTTCCACCCGGATGCCCGCGGTGTCCGACCTGGTCAAGGAGCTGACCGGCGGCCGCGAGCCGAACAAGGGCGTGAACCCGGACGAGGTCGTCGCGGTCGGCGCGGCGCTGCAGGCCGGTGTGCTCAAGGGCGAGGTCAAGGACGTCCTGCTGCTGGACGTGACCCCGCTGTCGCTGGGCATCGAGACCAAGGGTGGCGTGTTCACCAAGCTCATCGAGCGCAACACCACGATCCCGACCAAGCGTTCGGAGATCTTCTCCACCGCGGACGACAACCAGCCGTCGGTGCAGATCCAGGTGTTCCAGGGTGAGCGCGAGATCGCCGCGCACAACAAGAAGCTCGGCATGTTCGAGCTGACCGGGCTGCCCCCGGCCCCGCGTGGCGTGCCGCAGATCGAGGTCACCTTCGACATCGACGCCAACGGCATCGTGCACGTCCTCGCGAAGGACCTCGGCACGAACAAGGAACAGTCGATGACGATCACCGGCGGCTCGGCGCTGCCGAAGGACGACATCGAGCGCATGGTCAAGGACGCCGAGGCGCACGCCGAGGAGGACAAGAAGCGCCGCGAGGAGGCGGAGACCCGCAACCAGGCGGAGACGCTGGTCTACCAGACCGAGAAGTTCGTCAAGGACAACGAGGACAAGCTGCCCGAGGAGCTCAAGGGCAAGGTCAAGACCGCGATCGACGAGGCCAACGAGGCGCTCAAGGGCACGGACTCGACCAAGATCCGCGAGGCCATCGAGAAGCTGAACGCCGCTTCGCAGGAGCTGGGCACCGCGCTCTACGCCAACGCGAACGCGGCCGGTGCCGAGGGCGCCGCGGGCGCGGGTGCCGAGGGTGGCGCCGCCGGTGCGTCCGACGCGGGCGCCAAGGCCAAGGCCGATGACGTCGTTGACGCCGAGATCGTCGAGGAAGAGCCGAAGGACACCAAGAAGTGACCCACAGCTACGACGAAACCGAGGGCCGGGGCCCGGACGAACCGGTGGTCGTAAGGGACCGGCGGCGGATCGACCCGCAGTCCGGTCAGGTCCGCCAGCCCGCCCCGGAGAGCGAACAGCCCGCCGAGGAGCCCGCCCGCGAACCCAAGCATGCGGCGGGCCCCTCGCTCGGCGAGTCCACAGTGGACGACGCGGTGTCGGTCGCTTCCGACGTCGAGAAGGAGCTGGCCGAGCGCACCGCGGACCTGCAGCGCCTGCAGGCCGAGTACGCGAACTACCGCAAGCGGGTCGACCGCGACCGGGAGGCCGTGGCGCAGTCCGCGAAGGCGTCGGTGGTCGGCGACCTGCTGCCGCTGCTCGACGACCTCGAGCGGGCCGAGCAGCACGGCGACCTCACCGGCGCGTTCAAGGCCGTGGCGGACAAGCTGATCGGCTCGTTGCAGCGGTCCGGCCTCGAATCGTTCGGCGCGGAGGGCGAGCCCTTCGACCCGAGCGTGCACGAGGCGGTGCAGCACAACACCTCGCCCGACGTGGCGGGCCCGACGGTCACCGTGGTCATGCGCCGCGGGTACCGCTTCGGGGAGCGGGTGCTGCGGGCCGCGCTGGTCGCGGTCACCGACCACGAACCGGGCGCCGCGCCGGTGGACCCGCCGGTCGGCGGCGAGCTGCCGCTGGACGGCCTCGATGAGCAGAACCAGCAGTAAGTCGTCACGTGAGGAAGGAGGAGACGTTCGGTGAGTGCGCGAGAATGGATCGGTAAGGACTTCTACCGCGAGCTGGGCGTCTCCTCCGACGCCACGGCCGACGAGATCAAGAAGTCCTATCGCAAGCTCGCCAAGGAGAACCACCCCGACGCCAACGCGGGCAACGCGGAGGCCGAGCAGAAGTTCAAGGCGGTCTCCGAGGCCTACGGCGTGCTGTCGGATCCGGCCAAGCGCAAGGAGTACGACGAGGCGCGGCGTCTCTTCGGCTCCGGCGGCGCGGGCGGGTTCAACTTCCCGGGCGGTGGCTCGGGCGGCTTCGACGTCGGCGACATCTTCGGCCAGGCGGGCGGCCAGCAGGGCGGTTTCGGCGGGCTCGGCGACATCCTCGGCGGGCTGTTCGGCCGTCGCGGTTCGGCCGGTGCCACGGCGAACCGGCCGCAGCGCGGCGCGGACGTCGAGACCGACGTCCGGATCGACTTCGTCGAGGCGGTCAAGGGCGCGACCCTGCCGCTGCGGCTGTCGAGCCCGGCGACGTGTTCGACGTGTGGTGGCCAGGGCGCCAAGCCCGGTACCTCGCCGCGGACCTGCCCGACCTGTCAGGGATCCGGGCTGGTGAGCCGCAGCCAGGGCGCGTTCGCGTTCTCCGAGCCGTGCCGTGACTGCCGCGGCCGCGGGACGATCATCGACGACCCCTGCCCCGAATGCGGCGGCGAAGGCGTCAGCACCCGGACACGGACGCTGACGGTCCGGATCCCGCCGGGTGTCGACGACAACCAGCGCATCCGGCTGGCCGGTCAGGGTGAGCCCGGCCGCGGCGGGGCGCAGGCGGGCGACCTGTACGTCCGCGTGCACGTCGCGCCGCACGAACTGTTCGGGCGCAAGGAACTGGACCTGACGCTGGCGGTTCCGGTGGACTTCACCGAGCTCGCGCTCGGCACCACGATCACCGTGCCCACGCTGGAGGGCAAGGTGTCGCTGAAGGTGCCGCCGGGCACGGCGAGCGGCCGGGTGCTGCGGGTGCGCGGCAAGGGCATCGCGAAACGTGACGGTTCACAGGGCGACCTGCTGGTCACTCTCCAGGCGGCGGTCCCCGCCGAACTGGACGACAAGGCGCGTGCGGCGCTGGAGACGTACGCCGAGGCGATGGCCGGGCACGATCCCCGGCCGGAGATCACCAAACTGCTCGAAGGCAGGTGAGTGCGATGTTCGGCGGACTGCCCCACGGCGCCGACGAGGACACGCCGGTGTTCGTCATCTCGGTGGCGGCACAGCTTTCCGGCATGCACGCGCAGACCCTGCGGTCCTACGACCGCCAGGGTCTCGTCTCCCCCGGCCGGACCTCCGGCGGTGGGCGGCGCTACTCGATGCGGGACATCGCGCTGCTGCGCGAGGTGCAGCGGCTCTCGCAGGAGGACGGCGTCAACCTCGCGGGCATCAAGCGCATCATCGAACTGGAGAACCAGGTCGACGCGCTCCGCTCCCGGCTCGCCGAACTGACCGAAGAACTCGCGGCCGCCTACGCCGCGGCGGAGCGCAGCGTCGCGGCGGTGCACGCTTCGTACCGGAAGGATCTGGTGCCGTTCCAGCCCCAGACCTCGCTGGTCGTGTGGAAACCAACGAAACGCCGGTAGGCACCGGCTTTCCAGCGCGGATGGGGCGTCCGGTCTTCATGGCCGGGCGCCCCATTCTTTCGTGCCCTGTGCCCCTCGACCAAAGCGTGATGTCCGCCGCAAAGGTCGTGAATGGCCCGTTGGTGATGTTGTAGTATCCGGATATCGGGGTAGAAACGTGCTCCCCGGGAGCACGCGCATACGCGGTATCGAGCGATCCGTCACTCCTTCACCTCGAAGGAGTGCGCAATGCGTCCCCCAGTTCATCGACAATCCCGCGCGACGCCTCGGTCGTTGGCCGAAGTGTGGCCCGCGCTGGCCGGGCTCTCGGCGGTGTTCCTGTTCGAGATGCTCGACAACTCGATCCTCAATGTCGCGTTGCCGACCATCGGCCGCCGGCTCGACGCCTCGACGACCACCCTGCAATGGGTGACCGGGGCGTATTCGGTGGTGTTCGGCGGGCTGATGCTGGCGTTCGGCGCGCTGGCCGACCGCGCCGGCCGCCGCAAGGTCATGCTCGTCGGCCTCACACTGCTCGGCGTGGCGAGCCTGGCCACCATGTTCGTCACCGCCGCCTGGCAGCTGATCGCCGTCCGCGTGCTCATGGGTGTCGCGGCCGCGATGACGACGCCGGGATCGCTCGCCCTCGCGTTCCGCCTGTTCACCGACGACAAACTGCGCGTGCGCGCGACCACGTTGATCTCGACGGTGGGTTTGGTCGGCCTCGCCGTCGGTCCCACCGTCGGCGGGTTCGTGCTCACCTTCGCGCCGTGGCAGGTCCTGCTGCTGGCGAACGCGCCGGTCGCCGCGCTCGCGTTCGTCGGCATCCGCGCCGGCATTCCCGCCGACGACCCCGCCGGCCTGCACCGTGATCCGATCGACGTCGTGGGCGCTGTCCTGGGAACCGCGACGATCGTCCTCGCGCTGCTCGCGCCCACGTTCTTCGTCGAAGCGGGCACCTCTTCGGCGCTGCCCTGGATCGCGACCGCGGCGGCCCTCGTCGCCGGAACCTGCTTCGTCATCCGCGAGAAGACCGCCCGGTACCCCCTGCTCGACCTGAAACTCGTCGCTCGCCCGCTCGTGTCCAGTGGTCTGGCGCTCAAGGCGGCGGCGGGACTGGCCACGGCCGGGCTCAGCTACCTCGTGACACTGGAGCTCCAGCTCGATCTGGGCTGGACGCCCGCACAAGCGGCCATCGGGATGCTGCCCCAGGTCGTCGTCCTGATCGCCGGGGGCGCGCTCATCAGTCCCCTGATGACCCGCGTCGGCCTCACCAAAGCCGCCTGGCTCAGCGCCAGTGCGGTCGTGTGCGGACTCGCCGTCTACACCGCACTCGGCAGGCTCGGTTACGTCTGGGTCGCCGCCGCGCTCGTCCTCGTCGCGGCGGGTATGCGCGTGGTCGGTGTCGTGGCGGGCACCAACGTGATGCGGGGCCTGCCGGAGAACCGCACCACCATCGGAGCGGCACTCGTCGATACCGCCAGCGAAGTCACCACCGGGATCGGCATCGCCCTCAGCGGCACCATCCTGGCGGCGATCTTCCCCGGCGCGCTGACGAAGGCGATGTGGAGCGCACAGCAGACCGTCGACTTCCGGGACGCGATCACCTACGCCGGTCTCGCCCTCACTCTGTTGTCCGCGATTCTCGTGGGATGGGGCATTTTCCGCGGCCCTCGTGCCGAGAACGAGGTATCCACATCGTCCGTTCCCGAAGCGACAGACGCCTAGAGCGGCTGTGAGGCGGTCCTGATGTCCTCCTTGACGCGTACGACTACCGCGTCTTTCGGGACATCGCCTCCGCGTGAACGGACCGTTCGCGCGCCTCGGAGTCCGCGAATGCCACATTGAGGGAATCAGAGTCCCTCAATGTGGCCTCCACGGACACGATTCCCGTGCCGCGCCGTTTCCACGGGAACCGTCCGTTGTGGACAACCAGTGCCCTGTGCAGCCGAAGCCCGGGTTTTGTCGGTGCCGGGCGATAGAATGTTGCAGGGACGTCCCCCCAGGGCGGGTGGGGGGTGCCTTGGTGGTGGGGCGGGGGTGTCAGGTGGTGTAGCCGAGGAGTTGCTTGATCTCGGCGGTGCGGGACTCGACGATGCGGTGGGCCAGATCGCGGGCGGCGGGGTTCTTGCCGGCCGAAGTTTCGGTCTGGGCCATTTCGACGGCGTTGTGCTGGTGCCCGGCGAGGATGTCGAGGAACCGGCGCTCGAATTCCGCGCCGGGAGCGGTTTTCAGCGCGCCGACCAGATCGGGGTCGGTCATCCGCATACCACCGTGTGCCGCGTGCGCGCCCGCGTCGGCCGTGGCGGGCTGGCCCCAGTCACGCAACCAGCCCTTCATGTCCTCGGCCTCGGACCGTTGTGTCGCCTCGATCGCCGCGGCGAGTTCGGCGACCGCCGGGCGCACCGGATGGTCTCGTGCCAGCCGGACGATCTCCACGCCCTGCTCGTGATGCGGGATCATCATCTGCAGGAACATCACGTCGGCGGCGTTGAACTCCGGCGCGCTCGACGGCGTGCGTACCGGTGGTGGGGCCGCCGCGCCCCCGGAACATCCGGTGAGCACCAGAAGCGCGACAGCCAAACCCAGGAAAAGCCGGAACCTCACAGTTTCTGCCACAGCGCGGGCGTGCTCGACGGCTCCCAGCCGGGCAGCGCGGTGTGGGCCTGGAGGCATTTGTACTTCGCGCCGTTGTAGGTCACTTCGGCGCCCGGCTGATACGCCGTGCCCGCGGTCCACGTGCCACCGGTGGGCGGCGTCGTGGGCGTGGTGCTCGGCGGTGTCGTCGGGGTGGTGGTCGGTGGGGTGGTGGGCGGTGTCGTCGGGCCGCCACCGCCGATCTGCAGGTCGACGCACGCGTAGAAGGCGTTGGCCGTGTCGGCGATGTTCCAGATGGCGAGCAGCTTCTGCCTGCCGGTGAACGAGCCCATGCTCACGGTGTGCTGCACGGTCGCGCCCGGCTGCCTGCCGTGGTCGTCGAACACCGCGAGCCGCGTGCCGCCGATGTAGTACTCCCAGGTGCTGGTCGCGTGCCGTGCGGTCAGCACCCAGTTGAACGACACCGAGTTGCCGACCGAAGTCGACGGCCACGGCTTGGATTCGTCGTCGAGTTCGGAGAACCGGCCGACACCGCCGCTGCAGCTGCGCAGGCCCTTCGGCCCTTCGACGCTTTGGGGCTCATAGATGATGTCGCCGCAGTTCGGCACCTTGCCCTGTGCGCACATCGCCTGCCTGCTCGGCGGCGAGGAGACGTAGCCGTGCGCGCTGGCGATGGTCGCCGGCAGGGCCACCACGATGAGCGGGGCGAGTGCGGCACCGGCCGCGGCCGCCCCGAGTTTGTGCTTCCACGTCATATCGGCTCCTCGAACAGCTCTGTTCCAGAGGGCGAAGCGTTTCCGTCTCTTGGCGGAAGACGTGGTCTAGACCATAGAAGTAAACGCATACAGTGGTCAACGAAGAGCCACTGAACGGCCGTTCGCGCAGGTCCGAACGGCTCACTCCGTTCGGACGAGGTGCTCGCCGAAGAACGTGATCACCCGGCGCCAAGCGTCCTCGCTGGAGGGCTCGTGGTAGCCGAACCCGGCCACCTTGATCAACGCGTTGAGCGGGCCGAGCCGGAACTGGTTCGCGAAGCTGTGCCCGGCGTCCGGATATTCCTTGACGTCGTGCGGAATCCCGGCTTCGGCCAGTTTCGCCTCGAGCTTGGCGGCGGCACCGCGCAGGCTGACGTCCTTCTTGCCGAAACTCGCGACGACCGGGCAGGCGCCGTCCAGGACGGAGAGGTCCTTCGGCAGCATTCCGTAATAGGGTGCCGACGCGTCGAATTCGCGGGTCGCCGCGATCAGCGCGAATCCCCCGCCCATGCAGAAACCCACGACGCCGACCTTGCCGGTGCAATCCGCTCTCGCGGCGAGCAGTTGCCGCGACGCCTCGATATCCTCGAAAGCGCGTCCTTGCCGCGCGAAAAGGTTCTGGAAAACACCTTTCACGCAACGGACGAGGCCGCCGCGCGAGTACAGGTTGGGGCTCAGCGCGAGGTAGCCCTCCGCGGCGAACCGGTCGGTGATGTTCCTGGCGTCCTGGGAAAGACCCGTCACGTCGTGGATGATCACGACGGCGGGATGCGGGCCGTCGCCCGCCGGTTCGGCGAGGTAACCGTCGATGGGGCCGCCCGGTGCGGGGACGCTGATCTCCATGTCGCGAACCTTAGGCCGAAACCACCGGTTTCGCCATACCCTCGGTATCCGAAATCCGTCGATCGGGCGTCAGTCCAGGGTGAACGGGTCGTAGGAGATCCGCTCGAGGTCGGTGCCCGCCGCCAGCAGCCGGGCGATCGTGCCGCGGATCATCGGCGGCGACCCGGAGACCAGGATGTCGTGGGTGTTCCACGCGCCGCGCTGGGTCACCGCGGTGGCCAGTGATCCCCGGTCGCCACCCGGCACCGCGCCCGTCTCGGTCACCGGGGTCACGGTCAGCCACTTCGCCGTGGCCGCCACCTTGCGCAGGTCCCCCAGCGCGTACAGGTCCTCTGGTCTTCGGCCGCCGAAGAACAGGTGCACCCGCGGGTTGTGCTTCCAGCGCGAAAGATCGTCGAGAATGGACAGTATCGGGGTGATGCCGGTGCCGCCGCCGATCATCAGCAGCGGTCGTGGCCGGGCGGACGGCTGGACCGACAGCGAGCCCATCGCCGGTCCGATCCGCCACACCTCGCCGGGTCGCGTGCGCTGCACGATCGCGCCGCTCACCCAGCCGCCGGGGACGGCGCGGACGTGGAACGTCAGGATGCCGTCGTTGCGTGGCGCTGTCGCCGGGGAAAGGTAACGCCACAACCGTGGCCGGTGTGGGGTTTCGACGCTCACGTAGCCGCCGGCCTGATAGGGCAACGGCTCGGCGGTCCGCGCTCGCACCAGTGCGATGTCGCGGGTGATTCTGCGGTGTTCGATCACCGTCGCGGCCCACCACGGCGGTCCCGTTTCGGCGGCGGCGGCCTCCCTCATGGTCTTCGCGATCAACCCGTACGCCGTGGTCCACGCGGCCTCGATCTCGGCGGTCCAGCGGTCTTTGAGGAAACGTTTCAACGCGGCGATGAGCGCGGTCCCGACGGCGTCGTAGTGACGTTCCAGCACGCCGAACTTGCGGTGGTCGCGGCCCAGTTGGCGCAGGAAGGTGATCAGCTCGTCCGGGCGGTCGACCATCTGGACGATGTAGACCAGCGCCCGCAGCAGTCTGTCGCGCTGGACGGTCATGGTGATCGGGAACAGCGCCCTGGTCTCCGGCGCGATCGTGAACAGCGCACCGTAGAAGTACCGTGCTACTTCGTCGGCTTTCGGCTCGACCGCGGCGAAACTGTCGCGGACGAGTCTTGCCATCCGCTGGCTTTCGGCTGCCGGAACCGGTGGCAGAGGTGTTCGGGCATACGTCATCGGCTCAATCATCGGGAACGGGTATCTCCAGTTCTGACAGGCATTCCTGCGATCCAACGCATCGCATCCGCGGTGCCCGCCCCCGAGCTTTCCCGACCCTATGCCCATTCCCCGGAAAAGACGCGGAATTGGCGTACTTCCGCTCGAACGGAGCAATTTCGACACGCCTCGTCAACCCCGAATGCCGCTGAGTGAAAACGATCTTTCGAGGTTTTTTGTTGGCACGACAAGGTTTTCACCGGGTAAGAACCGGCGAATTGCGTGCGGTGCGAACTCAGTCGATGGTGAACGGGTCGTACTGGATCTGGTCCAGCGCGCTCCCGGCGACGAGCATCCGCGACACGGTCGCGCGGATCATCGCGGGCGACCCCGCGACCAGGATGTCGTGGCCCTCCCACGCGCCGTAGCGGGTGACGGCCTCGGCGAGCGTGCCCTGCTCGCAGCCCGGCGCGTCGTCGCCGCGTTCGACCACCGGCGTGATGGTCAGCCACGGGTTGGTCGAGGAAAGCGCGCGAAGCTCGTCGAGGTCGTAGAGGGAGTCGCGGGTCGGTCCGCCGTAGAACAGCCGCACCTTCGGGTTCTCACCCCACAACGCGAGGTGGTCGAGAATGGACCGCAGCGGCGCGACGCCGGTGCCGCCCGCGACCATCACCACGGGGCGCCCGCTTTCCCGGTCGACCGCGAGCCTGCCCAGTGGTGGTCCCAGCCGCCAGACGTCGCCGGGCTGGGTGTGGCTGACGATCGTGCGGGAGACCCAGCCGCCGTCGACGGCGCGGACGTGGAACTCGATGCCGCCGTCCTCGCGCGGCGCGTTCGCCGGGGACAGGTAGCGCCACAGCCGTGGCCGTTGCGGCACCTCGACGCTCATGTACTGCCCTGGCAGATAGGGCACCGGGTGCTCGGGCATGACCCGCACCAGCGCGAGATCCCAGGTGAGCCGCCGGTGTTCGAGCACGGTGGCGTGCCACGACGCCGGGTTCGCGTCGGCCGCGGCCGCCTCCTGCATCGCGCGCGCGACGATGGTGAACGCCTCGGCCCAGGCGCGCTCGACCTCCGGGGTCCACTCCGGACCGAGATGGTTCTTGAGCGAAGCGAGCAGTGCGGTGCCGACCGCCTCGTAGTGCCGCGGGATGACGCCGAACTTGCGGTGGTCACGGCCGAGCTGGCGCAGGAACGGCACGAGGTCGTCCGGCCGGTCCACCATCTGCACGATGTGCACCAGCGCGCGCACCAGCCTGCCGCGCTGGACCTCCATGTTGATCGGGAAGAAGTCGCGGGTGGCAGGCGCGAGCGTGAAGAGCATCCCGTAGAAGAACTGCGAGATCTCCGGGATGAACGGTTCGGACTTCTCCCAGGTGTCCCGGATGAGCCGCACCATCGCGGTGACGGCTGGCGGGGCCTCCCGGGGGGTGGAGGAGCGCGGGAGCGGGCTGACCGAGTCGGCTGTCATGGGCAGGTATTCACTGGTCGGGAGTGCGGGTGAGCGGGGCGGCGATTATTCACGAACTGCCCGGGGGTGAAGACGGCAATTCTCGCCGTACTCGAACGCCAAGGGACCTCCGGAGGAATCGACCACTACGCCACCTCTTCGATTGAACCGGGCCACACCGATCGCGGTTCGTGGCTCGTCCGCAGAGTAGCCGCCAAGCGGCTCTTTGCCTGCATCGTTGCTCCGGACGGGTGTATCGCCGGGACACGGACGTGGGGCAGCTCACCGGGTCGATAGTTGTGCTACGCAACCTTCTGGAGATATAGTTGTATGGCGCAACCAAGTGAGCGTAGGGAGACGCCGATGGGCAGCACGACCGAGGGCGAGGACGTCCGGCTGGACCTGGTGCGCGAGCTCAGGGCCGCCGCCCTGATCCAGCACGCCTGGATCATCCAGGCCTGGAAGACCCAGCCCAACCTGCACCCCGCCGCCGTCATGCTCCTCTCGGACCTCTCGAAGGTCGGTGAGGCGCGGCCGTCCGAACTGGCGAAACGCCGGTTCGTCGACCTCTCGGTGATCAGCAGGCAGGTCGCGCAGCTGCGCGAGGCCGGGCTGATCGACCGGCGCCCCGCCCCCGACGACGGCCGCGCGACGCTCATCAGCGTCTCCGAACGCGGTCACGCCGAGCTGGCGGGCTGGCGGGCCACCTACCTCGAATTCATGAAGAACGCGCTGGACGAGTGGGACGAGGAGCGGATCACCACCCTCACCACCGGCCTTGCGGAGCTGAACGACGCCCTGCGGACGACGCTCGGTGCTCCCGGAGGCTGTTTCGCCGCGGCGGAGAAGGAGAAAGTGAGCAAGGAGTGAGCACGACCGATTCGCAGGCCGGTGGGCAGGAGATGTCCCACCGGCGGATCATGAAGGCCTTTTCCGGACTGCTGCTGGCGTTGCTGGTGGCGATGTTGTCGTCGACGATCGTGTCCAACGCGCTGCCGACGATCCTCGCCGACCTGCACGGCACGCAGGGCGAGTACACGTGGGTCGTCACCGCGATGCTGCTCACCTCGACCGCGACGACGCCGATCTGGGGCAAACTCGCCGACCTCTTCAGCAAGAAACTGCTCTACCAGCTGGCGATCGCGATCTTCACGATCGGCTCGGTCCTCGGCGGCATCGCGCAGTCGATGCCGGAGCTGATCGCCTACCGCGCGCTGCAGGGCATCGGGCTCGGCGGCCTCCAGGCGCTGGTCCAGATCGTCATCGCCGCGATGATCCCGCCAAGGGAACGCGGCCGCTACTCCGGCTACATCGGCGCGGTGATCGCCGTCGCGACCGTCGCGGGCCCGCTGGTCGGCGGCCTGATCGTCGACTCGCCGCTCGGCTGGCGCTGGTGCTTCTGGGTCTGCGTGCCGATCGCGGTGATCGCGTTCGTCGTGCTCGGCAGGACACTGCGGCTGCCGGTGGTCAAGCGCGAGGTCAAGATCGACTGGTTCGGCGCGACCCTGCTCGTCGGCGGCGTCGCCCTGCTGCTGGTGTGGATTTCGCTGGCGGGCAAGAACTTCGCCTGGGTTTCGTGGTCGACGCTGGCTTACGTCGGAGGCGCGGTGCTCGCGCTGGGGCTGGCGGTGTTCGCCGAGACGCGGGCCGCCGAGCCGGTGGTCCCGCTGCGGCTGTTCCGGAACCGGACGTTCACCCTCGCCGTGCTGGGTTCGCTCGCGGTCGGCACCGGGATGTTCGGCGCCTCGGTCTTCCTCGGCCAGTACTACCAGCTCGCGCGCGGATTCACGCCGACGCACGCGGGACTCATGACCATGCCGATGCTGCTCGGGCTGGCGGTGTCCTCGACGGTCGCGGGGCAGATCATCTCGCGCACCGGCCGGACGAAGCAGTTCATGGTGCCGGGCGCGATCCTGCTCGTCGCCGGGCTGTTCCTGCTCGCGACGATCGACCACGCCACGAACCTGACGCTCATGGGCGGCTATCTCGCGCTGGTCGGCGTCGGGGTCGGGCTGCTCATGCAGAACCTGGTGCTGGTCGTGCAGAACGGCGTCGGGATGAAGGACATGGGGTCGGCCTCGTCGGTGGTCACGTTCTTCCGCTCGCTCGGCGGTGCGGCCGGGGTCTCCGCGCTCGGCGCGGTGCTCACCTCGCACGTCTCCACGAACATCGCGGAGTCGCTGACGAAGCTGGGCATCCCGGCGGGGGCGGCGAAGGGCGGAGGCACGCTCGACATCAAGTCGCTGTCCGCGCCGATGCGGGACGTCGTGCACACCGCGTACGGCGACGCGATCGGCAACGTCTTCTTCATCGCCGGCTGCGTCGCGGTGGTCACGCTCGTCGCCGTGTTGCTGATGAAGGAGGTCCCGCTGCGACGTTCGCTGGACGTCGAGACGGTGGTCGTCGACGAAGTTGTCGAGGAGACACCACTGGGCACCTCGGTCGCGATTTCGGTTTCGCATCTGCACGGCCGGGTGTTCGGGGCGAACGGGCGGCCGATGGAGGGCGTCGTCCTCACTCTCACCGACGCGTCCGGACGCCAGGTCGACCTCGGGCACACCGGTCCCGGTGGCGAGTACCGGCTGACGGCGCCGGGCCCCGGCGATCACGTACTGCTCGCGACCTCGGGCGCGATCCGGCCGCAGGTTTCGACCGTGCGGCTCGACGAAATCCCGCTGCGGCACGACTTCCTGCTGGAACGCACCGGCGGGCTCGGTGGCAGGGTCCGCACCGCGGGCAGGCACGCGGCGGTCGCGGGCGCGGTGGTGACCGTGACGGATCGTCAGGGCACGGTCGTCGACTCCACGCACGCGGGTGGCGACGGCTGGTACGGGATTTCGGGACTGACACCGGGGTCCTACACGCTCACGGTGGCCGCACCGGGGCACCGGCCGCTCGCCGGGGCGTTCACCGTCGGGGCCGGGAGCCGGACCCGGTACGACGTCGAACTGGCACTCCTCCCGCGTGTCGGAGCACGCCGCGCGGGCTGAACACGAAAGGGATTCCCGGTAGCACGTGAAGTGCTACCGGGAGTGTCATTTACCCTGGAAAAAGGCGGCTTTCGGACCTGCCTCCGAGACGTTTTCCGGCAGTAGCGTTTGGCGCGTGACAGGTGGCCGGGCGGCGCTGCTGTGCGCGCTGGGTATCGACAATTTCGGCTCGGGACTTTTCCTCCCCCTGGCGCTCGTCTATGTGACACGGGTGGTCGAACTGCCGCTCGCGGTGGCCGGGACGGCTGTCACGGCGGGCACTCTCGTCGGCCTTCTCGTACCGCCGGTCGCCGGGCGGCTCGTCGACCGGATCGGGCCACGCTCGGTGGTCGTCGGCGCTCAGCTCGTCCAGTCCGCGGGGCTGCTGTGCTACCTGTTCGCCGGCGGCTTCGGCATGGTCGTGCTCGCCGCCGTGCTCCTCACGACGGGTCAGCAGCTGTTCTACAGCTCGCTGTACGCGCTGATCGCGCAGGTCGCCGGTGACGTGCCGAAGGACCGGCCGTTCGCCGAGGCCGGGATGGTGCGGGCGGGCGCGTTCGGCCTGGGCGGGGTGGCCGCGGCCGGGCTGCTCACCGGCATCGAGCAGGGTGGGTACCGGATCGTGGTCGCCGCCGACGCCGTCAGTTTCGGCATCGCGGCGTTGATCCTGGCGGCGTTCGTACGCACGAGCCCGCCGCGGTGCACCCGGCGGCGGATGTCCGCGCGGGTCTGCCGGAACCGGCCCTACCTGGCGTTGATCGTGTTCAGCGGGTTGTTCGGGCTGTCGCTGGACTTCTTCCTCGTGGGCACGCCGGTGTTCGTGCTCGAACAGCTGCGCGGGCCGGTCTGGCTGCCGGGCGCCATCCTCGCCCTGCTGACCGTGCTGACCAGCGTCGGCGGGACGTACGCACTGCGCCTGACCCGCTGCCTGAGCCGGATCGCGGCGATGCGGCTCGGTTCGGCGTTGTTCGCCGCTTGGTGCGTCGTCAGTCTCGGTGTCCTGCTCCTGCCCTCAGGCTGGGAGGTGCCGTACCTGCTGGCGGCGACGCTGGTGTTCGCGGCGGGCGATCTCGTGTTCGGACCGCGGTCCGGGGCGCTGGCCGAGGCCGCGGCGCCGCCCGAGGCCAAGGGCCGCTACCTGGCCGCGTTCCAGTACGCGTTCACCGTCGCCCAGGTGCTGGCCCCGGCCATCGTCGCGCTCTTTTCCGTCGCGGTGTGGTTACCCTGGGTGCTGGTCGGGATCTGCGCCTGCCTCGCCGTCGCCGGGCTCGGCAGGCTCGGCCCCCGGTTGCCCGCGCACGCCGTACAACCAATTCAGAGTTGAGCGGAACAGACTCAAGTTTCCTGACGTTATACCTGTCGAGAGGCATCGCGATCTGCGGTGACCAGGACTTTTGACCAGACTACGCAAGAAGCAGTACCCGAGCACGAGGTGAGGGATGGACGCTTTCAACCCGACCACGAAGACCCAGCAGGCGATTTCCTCCGCGGCGCAGGCGGCCACGATGGCAGGCAACCCGCACGTTTCGGCGGCACACCTGCTCGGCGCCCTGCTCGCGCAGGGTGAAGGGCTCACCGCGCCGCTGCTGACCGCGGTCGGGGCCGACCCGGAGCAGGTGCACAAGGAGCTCGAACCGATCATCGGCGCGCTGCCTTCGGCGACCGGGGCGACGGTGTCGACCCCGCAGTTCGACGCGCCCGCCGTCAAGTCGCTGTCCCGCGCGCAGCAGCTCGCGACCGAACTCGGCGACGAGTACGTCTCGACGGAGCACCTGCTCGTCGGGCTGGCCACCGAGGGCGCGCAGGTCGCCGACCTGCTGCGCCGTCACGGTGCGACGCCGGACGCGCTGCGCGAGGCGTTCGCCAAGGTCCGCGGTTCCGCGCGGATCACCAGCCCGGACCCGGAAGGCACGTTCAAGGCGCTGGAGAAGTACGGCGTCGACCTGACCGCGCGGGCCCGCGCGGGCGAACTCGACCCGGTGATCGGCCGGGACACCGAGATCCGCCGCGTCGTGCAGGTGCTTTCGCGGCGTACCAAGAACAACCCGGTGCTGATCGGCGAACCGGGCGTCGGCAAGACGGCCATCGTCGAAGGGCTCGCGCAGCGCATCGTCGCCGGTGACGTGCCGGAGTCGTTGCGTGGCAAGCGGGTCGTGGCGCTGGACCTCGGTTCGATGGTCGCCGGCGCGAAGTACCGCGGTGAGTTCGAGGAGCGGCTGAAGGCCGTGCTCAAGGAGATCACCGACTCCGCGGGCGAGGTCATCACGTTCATCGACGAGCTGCACACCATCGTCGGCGCCGGGGCGACCGGCGAGGGCGCGATGGACGCCGGGAACATGATCAAGCCGATGCTCGCACGGGGCGAGCTCCGGATGGTCGGCGCGACCACACTGGACGAATACCGCGAGCACATCGAGAAGGACCCCGCGCTGGAGCGGCGGTTCCAGCAGGTGCTCGTCGGCGAGCCGTCGGTCGAGGACACCATCGGCATCCTGCGTGGCCTCAAGGAGCGGTACGAGGTGCACCACGGTGTCCGGATCACCGACGCCGCGCTGGTGTCGGCCGCGACGCTGTCCGACCGCTACATCACCGCGCGGTTCCTGCCGGACAAGGCGATCGACCTCGTGGACGAGGCGGCGTCGAAGCTGCGCATGGAGATCGACTCGCGGCCGGTGGAGATCGACGAGGTCGAGCGCGCCGTGCGGCGGATGGAGATCGAGGAGATGGCACTGTCCAAAGAGGACGATGCCGCCTCCCGTGAGCGGCTCGCCGCGTTGCGTGCCGAGCTGGCCGAGAAACGCGAGACGTTGACGGCGCTGACCGCGCGCTGGCAGAACGAGAAGGGCTCGATCGAGAAGGTCCGTGAGCTGAAGGAGCAGCTGGAACAGCTGCGCGGCGAGTCGGAGCGGGCCGAGCGCGACGGCGACCTCGGCAAGGCCGCCGAGCTGCGGTACGGCCGGATTCCCGCGCTGGAGAAGGAGTTCGAGGCCGCGACGGCCGCGAGCGAGGTCAGTCAGCAGAACGTCATGCTTAAAGAGGAGGTCGGCGCGGACGACGTCGCCGATGTCGTCAGCGCGTGGACCGGCATCCCGGCCGGGCGGCTGCTGGAGGGCGAGACGGGCAAGCTCCTGCGCATGGAGGAGGAGCTCGGCCACCGGGTGATCGGTCAGGAAGAGGCCGTGAAAGCGGTGTCGGACGCGGTGCGCCGTGCCCGCGCCGGGGTCGCCGACCCCGACCGGCCGACCGGTTCGTTCCTGTTCCTCGGCCCGACCGGCGTCGGCAAGACCGAGCTGGCGAAGGCGCTGGCGGAGTTCCTGTTCGACGACGAGCGCGCGATGCTGCGGATCGACATGAGCGAGTACGCCGAGAAGCACTCGGTGGCCCGGCTCGTCGGCGCGCCGCCCGGGTACGTCGGCTACGACCAGGGCGGGCAGCTGACCGAGTCCGTCCGCCGCCGTCCGTACTCGGTGGTTCTGCTCGACGAGGTCGAGAAGGCGCACCCGGACGTGTTCGACGTGCTGCTGCAGGTGCTCGACGACGGCAGGCTGACCGACGGCCAGGGCCGCACGGTGGACTTCCGCAACACGATCCTCGTGCTGACCTCGAACCTCGGCTCGCAGGCCATCGCCGACGCGTCGCTCGACGAGCGGCAGCGGCGGGACGCCGTGCTTTCGGTGGTGCAGCGGCAGTTCAAGCCGGAGTTCCTGAACCGGCTGGACGACATCGTCGTGTTCCACGCGCTCGGCACCGAGCAACTGACGTCCATTGTGGACATCCAGATCGCGCGGCTGGCGTCGCGCCTGGCGCAGCGGCGGCTGCATCTGGAGGTCACCGACGGGGCCCGCGAATGGCTGGCGCTCAACGGTTTCGACCCGATCTACGGTGCGCGGCCGCTGCGGCGGCTGGTGCAGTCGGCGATCGGTGACCAGCTGGCCAGGAAGCTGCTCTCCGGCGAGATCCGGGACGGCGACACCGTGCGTGTCGACCTGCCGGACATGGAAGCGTCCGACGCGCTGACCGTCAGCAAGGTCTGACGCACTCCGTTCGATTGGTCCGTGAAGGGCTCCCGCACCGCACTCACGCCGGTGTGCTGGGGTGTCGTGCCGTGAAGGACTCCTTACCGGCATCCAGCGCCGGTAAGGAGTCCTTCACGGAACTCGCGCGGGCACTGCACCGAGAGGCGTCGTTCAGGACACCACCTCACGCCAAGACGCTGACAGCGTTGTCACCACCTCCCGCGGGCCCGGAGCTGCCGTCCCGTTTTCAGCCGGATGGAGCAGTGCGCCCGGCGCTCCGGAGCGCCGGCGGAGGCCGATTGGCTCGAAAGGGGCGGTGCGACACGGCGCGGGCGATCATCTCTCGCGGGCCGAGGGCGATACCCTGACCTTCGTGGGTATTCCTACGTGGATCTGGTTCGTCATCGCCGCCGTCGCGTTGATGGCGGGTCTGGGGCTGCTCGCCGCCGACCGGGCGAAGGAGGGCTCGCGCAACCGGGAGCGGATGCGCTGGGCCCAGCTGCGCGGCTGGCAGTTCGTCGAGGAGGACGAGCGGTTGCCGCGGCAGTGGTCCGGCGGTGCGATCGGCTACTTCGGCGCGGACGCCGCGGTCAACGTCGTGGCGGGCTCGACCTTCACCTCCGACGGCCGCCGACCGGTGTTCATCTTCGACATCGAGTCCGAGGGGCAGATCCCGGCGGTCGTGGTGGCGGTGCGCTGCAACAAGGTCCACCGGATCCCGATAGAGATGTGGCTGTCCAGCGTGCCGTTCCAGCGCGCGGACATGCCCGAGATGCTCGGCCCGATCGGCCAGCGCTACGCGTTCGCCGACGATGCCGAGGGCGCCCGCCAGGTCATCACCCAGGACCTCGTCGATGCCGCGGACCAGCTCGGCGGCGACGTCGGCGTGGCGTGGCTGGAGAACGAGTGGGTGCTCGCCAGCGTCGTGCCGAACGCGGGCCCGTCGCGGCTGGAGCGGCTGCTGCGTGACCTCGGGGAGATCGCCGACATCGTCGATCCGTTCGACGAGGAGGCCTACGACAACTCCGGCGGCCGTCACTGGCAGCCCGGTGACACCGGCCAGCAGCCGGCGGTCCCCTCGCAGCCGCAGCAGCAGGCCCCGGCCTCGGTGCCCCCGGCGGCGACCCGGCAGTTCCAGACCCCCGAACCACGCTCGCCGGAGGACCGCCCCGGCTCCTGACGCCGCGGCTCGACAATCTGCCGCGGCTCAAGCACCGAATGCCACATCGAGGTTTTCTCGGTAGCGGTCGGTTGCTTTCGGCACGGGCGACGGCTGTTGCGGGCTTCGCGCTGGTCAGCAGATGTCGTGAAGGGCACATGGGGGACGTCCGACGCCGTCAATGTCCCCTTCGCGACACTCCAGTGCCGGGTCTCTTGCCCTGAACGCGCCGTTCGGGACGTTCACCGTCCCCAACGGAGCGTTCGAGACACCGGGCACCATCACAAACCCGCCCTGCCAGCCACCAGCGTCACCCGACCACCTCGAGAGAACGCCCCCAGCGAAGCCGCACGCCCACCCCTTACTGAGAAACTTCATTGGGCGCTTGGCGCCCAGCGGTGTGAAGCGGGCTAGAGGGTCAATGCGGGCGGTGAGAGGTCGACCGGCGGTTGATCGGCGACGCCGACGTTCAGCGACTGGGTCCGCGTCGCGTGCGGTTGATCCGGCAGCACGCCACGCACCGACGTCGTCGTCCCGCCCTGCACCCGCACGACGTGTTCGACGCCGAGGTCACCGCTGATCGAGTCGGCCAGGCCGCTGTCGACGCGGGGCGGGGTCTCGTCGGTCGAGGCCCGGTTGGCGAGATTCGCCGTCTGGGTGGCGCTGACGTTGCCCGACACCGGCCCGGCATTGCCGCCGAACACGTGTGTCTGTTCGTAGGTGCCGTCGGTGATTCCGGCGAGGCGTTGCGACAGCGTGCCGGACTTCGCGGCGGTCAGTGTGCCGCTGAACTGGCCGTGCCCGTGCTGCGCCGACGTCGTGCCGAACGCCGCGACATCCCCGAAATCGACGGCCTGGCCGGACGAACGGGCGCCGTCGAGACTGCCGCCGAGGTCGCCGGCGAACCGGCCTTCACCGGCGGGGCCCGCGTCGAGCGTGGCCGAACGCGCGAGGCCGGAGTCGAGCTGCTCGGCGTTTTCTGTCAGGAGATCGGTTTTTTCCGGGAGCCAGACGCCATGGCGGCTGGACTCGCCGGCGCCGAGTAACCGGCGATCCGCTTCGTGCGTCCGTGCGACACCGGCGGCGGGATCGAGCGAAAGGTCACCGGCGCGGGTTTCCGTTTTGCGCAGCCATTGGTCGTTGCCCGTCGACGTCACGAGTCCGCCGAGTCGCGCCGTATGGGCCTGGGCCTGCCGGAAGCCCTGGCTGTCGTCGGTAGTCCGCGACGTGCCGGGCGCGCCGCGAGGGTCGGCGACGGTCGTGTCGCGGTCTTCGTGACTGCTACCCGCAGCGTGCCGGACGTCCGAGACGATGCTCGCGGCGCCGATCTGCTTGCGGTACACGTCATGGCGGACGACGTCGACCGAGCCGTGGGACGCCGAAGTCCCGGCGTCGGAATTCGACTTCAGGTCGCGGGTGACGCTGCCGTCGTGCTGGTGGTCCAGCGGAAACGGCAGGAGATCGAGGGGAAGGGTTGCGGCCTCGGCGGGGGCGACGAGCGCGGTGGTGGCCGGGGCTGCGAACAGGAGAGCGAGTGGTGCGGCACCGGCAGCGACCTTGGGCAGATAGGGCGCTTTCCGCTTGGTGTGCTTACCCATGCGCGGACCATACGACGCCACGCCGAAGCCCGCACCTTATGGCCTGACCTGGGGGTATGTTCACCCACATGACCACCATCGCCATGATCACCGGAGCCACCGCCGGCATCGGCGCGCAGTTCGCGCGCACGCTCGCCGCCGAGAAATACGACCTGGTGCTCGTCGCCCGCGACGCCGAGCGCCTCACCGCGTTCGCCGGGGAAATCACCGAACACTACGGCGTGAACGTCGAGGTCCTGCCCGCCGATCTGTCCGAAGTGGACGGACGGGCGAAGGTCGAGGAGCGGCTGACGGGGCCGGTCGACCTGCTCGTCAACAACGCCGGGTTCGGGCTCAACGGGGATTTCTGGACCATTCCGCCGGACGCGCTGCAACGCCAGCTCGACGTCAACGTCACGGCCGTGCTCAGGCTGACCAGGGCCGTGCTGCCCGGGATGATCGAGCGCGGCCACGGGGATGTGATCAACGTCAGCAGCGTCGCCGGGTTCTTCAGTGGCCGCGGCTCGACGTACACCGCGAGCAAGAACTGGGTCACGTCGTTCACCGAGGGTATCGCGGCGTCGCTGCCGCCAGGGGTACGCATGATCGCGTTGTGCCCCGGCTTCACGAACACCGAGTTCCACGAGCGTGCCGGGATCGGCAAGCCGGGGCCGAAGGCGTTCTGGCTCGACGTCGAGCAGGTCGTCACGGAGGCACTCGCCGACCTGCGGCGCGGCAAGGTGATCTCGGTGCCGAGCCTGCAGTACAAGGCCCTCGTCGCGATCGGCGGGCTGTTGCCGCGTGCGGTGCTGCGCCGGGTCAGCGGCGGTTTCGGCGGCAAGGGACGTACCTGAGGTAGGGACGTCCCTACCCCGCGAAGGCGCGCTGGCACCAGGGTCAAACCCCACCGCGGTCTCTAGCGTTTCAGCCATGAGAACTGGGTGGAACGAGGCGGGCGACGCGGTGCGGCTGGAGGCCGTCCGCAAGGACTACGGCAATGGTGTCGTCGCGCTCGGCGGGGTCAGCCTCGCCTTCCCGCGTGGTGAATTCACCGCGGTCATGGGGCCTTCGGGCTCGGGCAAGAGCACGTTCCTGCACTGTGCCGCGGGGCTCGACCGGCCGACCTCCGGCACGGTGACGCTCGACGGCCAGGACCTCGGCAGGCTCAGCGAGACGCGGCTGACGAAGCTGCGCCGCGACCGCGTCGGGTTCGTCTTCCAGGCGTTCAACCTGCTCCCGGCGCTCACGGTCGAGCAGAATGTCGTGCTGCCGCAGCAACTCGCGGGCCGCCGCCCGGACCGCAGGCTGGTGACTCACATCCTGGAGCGCGTCGGGCTCGCCGAGCGGCGCAGGCACTTGCCCGGTCAGCTTTCCGGCGGTCAGCAGCAGCGGGTCGCGATCGCCCGCGCGCTCGTCACCGATCCCGCGGTGGTGTTCGCCGACGAGCCGACCGGTGCGCTCGACACCCGAACGGCCGCGGAAGTCCTTGCGCTGCTGAGGGAATCCGTTCAGGCCAGCGACCAGACGGTGATCATGGTGACGCACGACCCGGTCGCCGCGTCCTACGCCGACCGCGTGATTTTCCTTGCGGACGGCCGGATCGCCGGCGAACTGACGAGGCCGACCGCGGACGCCGTTGCCGAGCGCATGACGCACCTGGGCGCCTGGGCGGCGGTGGAGGTCTGATGCTGCGGATCGCAGTTCGCACGCTCCGCCTGCGTAAGGGTGGTTTTCTCGCGACGTTCGTCGCGGTGTTCTTCGGCGCGGTGCTGGTTTCCGCGTGTGCCGGGCTGATGGAGACCGGGATCCGCTCGGAGGCGCAGCCGCAACGTCTCGCTGGCGCGCCGATCGTCATCGGCGGGCAGCAGAGCATCGACATCGCCCGTGAGGACCCCGCCGAGTACGACGCCACCAAAGGCAAGGACCTGAAGACCCGGACCGGCACGCTGCCGGAGCGCGTCCGGCTCGACGCTGGGCTCGTCGACCGCGTCCGATCCGTCCCCGGCGTGACCGGTGCGGTCGGCGAGGTCTCCTTTCCTGTCACAGTCGCCAAGGCGGCCGATGTCCTTGGCCACGCTTGGAATTCCGCCGCGCTCACCCCGTACGCGCTGACATCCGGCAATGCGCCCGCACCCGGCGAGGTCGTCCTCGACGCCGGTCTGGCACGCAACGCGGGACTGTCCATTGGGGACCGTGTCGACATCGCCGCGCACGGCAGCGCGAGCGGATACCGGGTCGCCGGGATCGCCGCGGCGCCGCGTGCGATGACGCAGTCCGCGTTGTTCTTCGCGCCTACCGACGCCGAACGGCTTTCCGGACATCCTGGCCGTGCCGACGCGATCGGTGTGTTCGCGACCGGTGACATCGATGCCGTGGCAGCGCGCGTCAACGACGTCGTCCGGAACGCGAACGCGGTGGTGCTGACCGGTGTCGACCGCGGCCAGATCGAGTTCCCCGAGGCGAACGCGAGCGGCGAGAAGCTGATCGTGCTTTCCGCGGTGACCGGCGGATTGTCGGTGACGGTCGCTATCTTCGTCGTCGCGAGCACGTTGGCGCTGTCCACCCAGCAGCGGCAGCGCGAACTCGCCTTGTTGCGTGCCATCGGCACGACACCGCGTCAGCTGCGGCGGATGGTGCTCGGCGAGGCACTGGTCGTCGGCCTGCTGGCCACCGCGCTCGCCGCGGTGCTCGGCCCGCTCGCCGGCGGGCAGTTGTTCGAGCAACTCGTGGCGAACGACGTCGTGCCGTCCGTGGTGGCGTTCCACCAGGGCTGGCTGCCCGCTGTCGTGGCGTCGGGCGCGGCATTGCTGGCGGTGGTGCTCGCGTCGGTCGTCGCCGGGTACCGGGCGGGCCGGATCCGGCCGACCGAGGCGCTCGCCGAGTCGGCCGTGAAGACCAGGTGGGTCACGCCGATGCGCGTCATCCTCGGCGCGTTGTGCTTCGCGGGCGGTACCGCGCTGGCGATCGTCACCGTGGCCGTGATGAGCGGTCCGGTGGCGGCGAGCACGGCCGGTCCGGCGGTGATGTTGTGGGCGATCGGGGTGGCGATGATCAGCCCCGGCGTCACGAAGGTGACGGCCGCGCTGCTGCACGCGCCGGTGAAGCTGCTCAGCGGTGTCAACGGCTGGATGGCGCTGCGCAACACCCGCGTCGGCGCGCTGCGCGTGTCCGGCGCGGTCACCCCGATCATGCTCGCGGTCGGCATCGCCACCGCCAACATCTACCTGCAGACCACGCAGGAAGCCGTGTCGAACCAGGCGTTCACCGAGGATCTGCGTGCCGACGCCGTCGTCAGCGGCCCCGGCGGCGTCGCGCCGGAGCTGGTGCGGCGTGTCCAGCAAGTCCCCGGTGTGGCGGGCGCTTCGGAGTACGTGACGAGTTCGGTGTACGTCGAGAAGCCGTACGAGTCCGGGCAGCACGACGAGGGCTGGCCGGTCGTCGGACTGACCGCGAAGGGCGCCGCGCAGACCACCGCGGCGCAAGTGACGGCGGGCAGCCTCGACGCGTTGTCGGGCAACACCGTCGCGGTGCCCGCGAAGCTCGCCGCGGACCTCGGCCGGGGTGTCGGCGACAGCATGACGTTGCGGCTGGGCGACGGCGCCCGCGCCGACGTCCGGATCGTGGCCCTGCTGACGCAGCGGCCGGGCTTCGAGAACTTCGTGCTACCCGCGGAACTGGTCGCTCCGCACACCACCGCGGGCCTTGCGCCGCAGTTGCTTGTCCGCGCCGATCCCGGCGTCGACACGACCACGCTGACCACGCGCTTGCGGGAAGCGACCGCGGGTTTCCCAGTGCGGGTCGGCGACCGCGACGCGCTGATCGCCGCGCACGCGAAGGGCAACGAGGTCGGCGCGTGGATCAACTACCTGCTCGTCGGGATGATCATGGCCTACACCGTGATCTCCGTCGTGAACACGCTCGTGATGGCGACCATGCGGCGGCGCCGCGAGTTCGGCCTGCAGCGGCTGTCCGGGTTCACCAGGGCGCAGGTGCTGCGCATGGCGGGCATCGAGGGCGGGCTGACCGCGCTCATCGGGATCGTGCTCGGGAGCATCGTCGCGGCCGGCTCGATCGTGCCGTTCTGCCTGGTGGCGAGCGATTCGCTGGTGCCGTCCGGTCCGGTGTCGATCTACCTCGTGGTGATCGGGCTGGCCGCCGCGCTGGCACTGGCCGCGACGTTCGTCCCGGCCTGGTTCGCCACGCGCGGCCGTCCGGCCGAGGCCACGGCCATCGGTGAGTGACGGCCGGGCCACGCTCCGGCGTGTGTAAGACTCTCGGCCGTGGCGATTCCCGCGTTGGACAAGGCAGCGAAACTCGAACTGGCCAGACTGGTCACCGAACTGGCCGTAGTGCACGGAAAAGTGACCCTGGCGTCCGGCAAGGAAGCCGACTACTACGTCGATCTGCGCCGGGCGACCCTGCACCACGCCGCCGCCCCGCTGATCGGCAAGCTGCTGCGGCAGCTCACCGCCGACTGGGACTTCGTCGCGGCGGGCGGCCTGACGCTGGGCGCCGACCCGGTCGCGCTGGCGATGCTGCATTCGGCCGCGAACGACGACGTCGTGCTCGACGCGTTCGTCGTCCGCAAGGCCGTCAAGGAGCACGGCATGCAGCGCCGCGTCGAAGGCGTCGAGGTGCGTGGCCAGCGGGTGCTGGCCGTCGAGGACACCTCCACGACCGGCGGCAGCGTGCTCACCGCCGTCGAGGCGCTGCGCGAGGCGGGCGCGACCGTCGTCGGGGTGGCGACCGTCGTCGACCGGGACACCGGCGCGCGTGAGGCCGTCGAGAAGGAAGGCCTCGAATACCGCTACGTCCTCGGCAAGGACGACCTCGGCCTGAGCTGAAGGGGACTTTCCTCTCACCGGACGCGACGAAGGGGACTTTCAGCGCATGACACGCGCGGTAAGTCCCCATCAGCTCACTTGCGGATCTTGGTCAAGGCGGCGCCGACGGCGT
>NZ_JBHYIQ010000007.1:42505-144531 GCF_042739895.1 Amycolatopsis sp. NPDC059021 | reverse complement strand
CGAGCCCCCCCGCCCCCGCTCGCGCTCGTCTCCTCCCTCACCCCCCCCACGCCCCGCGCGCTTGACACCCATCCCCAGAGCCCCACCCCCCCCCCCCCCTTCAGCTCACTTGCGGATCTTGTTCACGGCGTCGCCGACGGCGTCCTTGACCTTCTCGGCGGCGTCCTTCAGCCCGGCCTTCGCCTGGTCCGTCTTGCCCTCGGCCTGCAGCTGCTCGTCCCCGGTGACGTTCCCCGCGGCCTCCTTGGCCTTCCCGCCGAGGTCGTCCGCCTTGTTGCTGATCTTGTCGCCCAACGACATCAGGCACCTCCGATGCTCCTCGGTCGCACCCCTCGCGGATGCGCTCACCGGTACGACACCGTCACCCAGTGGAACGGCACGGATTCGCCGGGGTGGCGATGATCACCCACAATCCACCCGTGACGTTCTCCGCTCCCGGGTGTCCTCCTTCCCGAGGAGGTGCCGTGACCACGACCAGTGCGGAGCCCGGCACGCCGCTCGACGACGCGACCCTGGTGGGCCGCGCCCGTGACGGCGACGTCCGGGCGTACGAGCAGCTCGTGCTGCGTTACCAGGGTCCGATGTTCAAGCTCGCGTCGCGGATGCTCGCGGACCGCGCCGACGCCGAGGACGTCGTTCAGGACGTCTTCCTCACGGCGTGGCGCAGGCTCGCGCAGCTCAACGACGACGCGGCGTTCGTCGGCTGGCTCTACCGGACCACGACCAACCGCTGTCTCAACGTGATCAGGGCGCGCCGCCCGCGCGCCGACGTCGACCTGGACACGGCCGAGTCGCCACGGGCGGAGACCCGGCCCGAGCACGCGGCCCAGGTGTCGAGCCAGCTGGCAGCGCTCAACGAGGCCCTGCAGCGGCTGACCCCGCCCCAGCGGGCGTGCTGGCTGCTGCGCGAGGTGCACGGCCGGTCCTACGACGAGATCGCCGAGATCGTCGGCGCGAACGCGGTGGCGGTCCGCGGTCGGATAGCGCGGGCGCGAGCCCAGTTGGCCGAGGTGATGAAGCCATGGCGGTGAACAACACGACCGAGGAGTACGAACTGCCGTGCGGCCGGGAGCTGGAGCGGGTCTGGGAGCGCATGGACGTCGTCGGCGCCGGCCTCGCCGACGAGCACGAGCTGTCCTGCCCGCACTGCCGGGTCGCCCGCGAAAGCCTGCTGGCGCTGCGCGAGGCGACGCAGGAGCTGATCGCCGAGCCGGAAGCCACGCCGCCCGATCTGGTCGGCCGGATCATGTCCGCGGTCCGCGCCGAGGTCCGGCGCGGCCAGATGCTGACCCTGCCGGCGACGGAGCTGGGACCGGTCGAGGTGAGTGAGCAGGCCGTCGCGGTCGTGCTGCGGTACGCCGCGGACTCGGTCGGCGGCGTCCGGGCCCGCCGCTGCCGGGTCCGCGCCGTCGGTGAAGGACCAAACGGCGAGAGCGTCGTCGAGGTCGAACTCACCCTCGCGGTGAGCCTGCGGAACGCGGCGGGCGGCGAGGCGTTGTCGCGGGTGCGTGAGCGGGTCACCGCCGCCGCGGCCGCGAGAGTCGGCCTGGTGCTGGCGAAACTCGATCTGGTGATGGTCGACGTGTACGAGGAAACCGCGGGGGACGATCGATGACCGTGTCCGACCTGACCGACCTGCCCCGGCCGAGAGCGGAGTTCGTGATCGCCGATCCGGTGATCGCGAGCGTCGCCGCGCGGGCCGCGATCGAGACGCCCGGCGTGGTGCGGCTCGAACCCGGCCTGCGCGGCCTGGTCACCGCGTGGACGCGGGCCGCCCGGCAACGCTGGAAGGGCCTCGATCCGGCCCCTTCCGACGGCGTTCGCGTGCGTCACGCCGACGACGGGACGCTGAACGTGTCCGTCGACCTCGTCACCTCGGCGGTCGATCAGGCCGCCGCGGTCGCGCAGGCCGTGCAGCGCGGCGTCGTCCGGATGGTGGCCGAGCAGACCGGCCTGACGGTCGGCGAAGTGTCCGTGTCCATTTTGGACATCGAGCCGGAGCAGTGGTGATGTCGGCGGCCGAAGTCACCGAGAAACTCGTCGGCGCGGTCAAGGCGATCCCCGGTCTTCGCCCGGCGACGCCCATCGCGGAGGAAGCCACCACGTGGCTGCCATGGGACTGGGACGGGTTCGCCGTCGAACTGACCGCCGAACTCGTGGAGATCCGGCTGATCGCCACCCGGCTGCCGCTGCCGCCGTTGCTGGCGCGGGCGACCGAAGCGGTGCGCCCGCTGCTCGCGGGGACGGAATGGGAGAAGGCGACGCTGCGGCTCGTCGTGACCGACATCGACGGCGCCGCGTTTTCCGGAGGACAAAGCGATCCAGGTCACACGATCGGGTAGTGACGAACGCTTCGCGATCGTGTCGATACAGGTGAAGGGGACACAAACCCTTGTGCCCCACCAGAACGCAGGGAGGACGGCATGACCGACACGGCTACCGGCAAGAAGACCGCTGAAGGCACCTCCAGCAGGAACTCGACCGGCACCCTGGTCACCACCAAGGACGACGGGCTGGTCACCAAGCAGGGCACCACGTCGATCGCCGACGTCGTCGTGCAGAAGATCGCCGGCCTCGCCACGCGTGAGGTGTCCGGCGTGCACGACGTCGGTGGCGGTGCGGCCCGCGCGTTCGGCGCGATCCGCGACCGGATCCCCGGCGCGTCCGCCAGCGTCGGCCAGGGCGTCTCGGTCGAGGTCGGCGAGAAGCAGGCCGCGGTGGATCTGCAGATCGTCGTCGAGTACGGCGTGAGCATCGCGGATCTCGCGCGTTCGGTGCGGCGCAACGTGATCACCGCGATCGAGCAGATGACCGGTCTGGAGGTCGTCGAGGTCAACATCAACGTCAACGACGTCTACATCCCGGGCGACGACGATGAGGAACCTGCCAGCGACAGGGTGAAGTGACATGAGTGCGACGTCGATCGGGTTGTTCACCGGGCTGGCGCTCGGGTTCGCCGCCGCGTTCGGCGGATTCGGCGCCTTCGTCATCGTGCTGGTGCTCGGCGCGCTGGGTCTGCTGGCCGGGCGCTGGCTCGACGGCAAGCTCGACCTTTCCTCGCTCGTCGGGTCCGTCCGGGATCGGAGGTAGGCCATGACCGCCGCCGCTGTGCCCGCCGGGCCCGCGGACATCGCCCCGGAGGACCGGGGACGCACCACACTGGCCGAGCGCGCCGTCCGCCGCATCGCCGCGCGGGCGGCGGGCGAGGTCGACGGGGTCGGTGAGGACGTCCAGGTCGGCGCAAGGATCGATGCGGAATCGGCCACTTTGGACGTTCGGCTGCCGGTGCGCTATCCGGCGCCGGTCGGCCGGACCACCGAACAGGCCCGCGCGCATGTGTCGGCCCGGACCGCCGAACTGACGGGGCTGACCGTGCGCCGGGTCGACATCACCGTGCCCGCGCTGCCGAACGAACCCGTGACGACGAGGAGGGTGCTGTGATCCGCCGTCCGCGGCGCGGGCTGCCCGCGTCACTGCTCGCACTGGTGCTGCTCGCCGCGTGCGTGCTGATCGTCGTCGCGCTGGTGCAGCGGCTCGTCGGTGAGCGGCCGTTCCTTTCCTACGACGCGATCGCCGAGCGTGTCCACGCGACGACCTGGCACACGCTGCCCGTGCTCGTCTGGGGCGGGGTGGCCGTACTGGCCGGGCTCGTGCTGCTGGTGCTGGCCGTGGTGCCGGGGCGTCCGACCGTCGTGCCGCTGACCGAGGAGGCCGGGTTCGACTCCGGCATCACCCGCCGCGGCGTGCTCGTTTCCTTGCGGGGCGCGGCGAACTCGGTGGACGGCGTCACCGCCGCCCGGATCCGCTTGGGGCGCAAGAAGGTCGTCGCCCACGTGCGGACCAGCCGCGACAACACCGACGGGCTCGCCGACGCGGTCCGCGTCACGCTCGCCCGCCGGATCGAGGAGATCGGGCCGGAGAATCCGCCGGAGGTCCGCGTACGGGTACGGGCCGTGACCACGCGAGGTGTCCGATGAGCCGTGTCAATCGCCCTGCCGGGCTGAATCGGACGGTGCTCGCGCTGACCGGGCTCGTGCTGCTCGCGGGCGGCGGGTTCGCCGTCGCGACGTACTTCGGCTGGCTGCGCGTGCTCGATCCCGCGTCGCCGCTGGTTCCGGGCACCGCGGCGCCGCCGGTCTGGGTCTTCTGGGTGACGGTCGCCGTCGCGGTCGTCGTCGGGCTGCTGTGCCTGCGCTGGCTGGCCGCGCAGGCGTTCCGGACGCCGAAATCCGTCGGCTGGCGACTGGAGGAAAGTCCCGAGGACGGGACCACCACGATGGACTCGTCGGCTGCCAACGCCCCGGTCGCCACCGACATCGAGGGGTACGAGGGCGTGAAGTCGGCGTCGGCGTGGGTGTCCGGGTCGCGGGACGAGCCCGAGCTGTACCTGCTGGTCACCGCCGAGCAGGACGTCGACATCACCGCGTTGCGGCACCGGATCGCGTCGCACGCCGTCGCTCGGCTGCGCCAGGCGCTGGAGGTGGAGACGCTCCCGGTGCGCCTCGAACTCCGCTTCACCACGAAAACGACCAGCGCCAGGGCGCTCTGAGCCGTTCGCCCGTGGCGGACGCGCGGTCTTCCGGCGTGCTCGGGGCGTACCGTCGGAGGCGTGGAGATCCCGGAACCGGGCAAGCCGCCTGAGCCACCCGAGCGGCCCGGTCACCAGCCGCCGTACCCGCATCGGAAGCCACCGCCCGGCGCGCCCCGGCAGTACCCGCACGAGGAGCCGACCCCGTATCCGGGCCGTCGGCGCCCCGAGGAGTTCCCACCTGGAGTGACGCCGCCGTCACCCGGAGAGTGAACAGGTTGCGTCAGTAGGTCGAATATCACAGCTCCGAGATCCTTTTGTCGGCTTTCTCCTGTGAGGTGAGAGTAAAGTCGCTGGTAGAGGGATGTGGGGAATGGGGCGGTGCTGGTGAGATTTCTTGCCGACTTGACCGTGTTGGTGCATATTCTGGCCCTGCTGTTCATCGGGCTGGGCGGATTTCTCGCCTGGCGCTGGCCGAAGGTCGTCTTCGTCCACGTCTTCTTCGCCATCTGGGGTGTCCTGGTCAACGTGACGCCGATTCCCTGCCCGCTCACGGCGCTGGAGAACTACTTCCGGCACGAGCAGGGCCTCGGTGACCTGCCCGGCGGCTTCAACGCCTACTACCTGTACGACACGGTGATCCCGCGTGCGGCGCTGCCGGTGGTCGTCGTCCTCGCGCTCGCGCTGGTGATCTTCTCCTACACCGTCGCCTACCAGCGCTGGCGTCATCGCGACCACCACGGGGCACCGGCGCATTCGGTCGTCCACCACTGAGCGACAATCGTCGCGTGACAGCGCGATGACGGACAAGGCGATGACGGGGCAGGCGCCCGAAGCCGGGCCCACCGAATGGGTGAGCCAGGAGGAGGTCGGTGTCGGACCGTGGCCGGGTGAGTGGCCCGCCGACGACCGGTACGACCCCGAGCTGCTCGCGAACGGTGACCGCCGCAACGTCGTCGACGCCTACCGCTACTGGCGGCGCGAGGCCATCGTGTCCGATGTGGACAGCCGGCGGCACCCGTTCCACGTCGCCATCGAGAACTTCCAGCACGATCACAACATCGGCACCGTGGTCCGGACGGCGAACGCCTTCGCCGCGGCCGAGGTACACATCGTCGGCCGTCGCCGCTGGAACCGCCGCGGCGCCATGGTGACCGACCGCTACCAGCACCTACGTCACCACGACGGCGTCGACGGCCTGGTGGCCTTCGCCGCGGACTCGAACCTGGCGATCGTCGCCGTCGACAACACTCCGGGCGCGCAGCCGATCGAGACCGCGGAGCTGCCGCGTGCCTGTGTGCTGTTGTTCGGCCAGGAGGGGCCGGGACTGTCGGAGGAAGCTCAGTCCGCGGCATCACTGGTGGTGTCGATCGCCCAGTTCGGGACGACCCGCTCGATCAACGCCGGGGTCGCCGCCGGGATTGTGATGCACGCCTGGGTCCGGGAGCACGCCGATCTGTCCGCTGCTTGGTGATAATCGCCGTATGGATCATGAAACGGCGCGTAAGTTCGTCGACGGCTGGGTGACCGCGTGGAACGCCCACGACCTCGACGCCCTGATGACGCACTTCGCCGACGACGTGACGTTCCGCTCGCCGGTGGCGGCTCAGCTGCTCGGCGGCGACGGCGTCATCCGCGGCAAGGAAGCCCTGCGTGCCTACTGGGCGGAGGGCCTGCGGCGCATCCCCGACCTGCGGTTCGAGGTCCTGGGCAGCTACCTCGGGGTCGACAGCCTGGTGATCAACTACCGCAACCAGAAGGGCGGCCTCGTCAACGAGGTGCTGCTCTTCGACGGCCCGCTCGTGGCCGAGGGCTACGGCACCTACCTCGGTGCCGACGCGAACCCGGCGGGCGCGACCGAGTCCTGAGGCTCAGGTCGGCAACTCACTTCATCCGGTGGCTGATGAGGAAATCACCAACTGCCGGAGTACAAGGGGCAGTCCTGTCGCACCGAACGTGCACGCCCGTGGCGACGGTACCTCGGTGGCGTTTTGCTGGTACTTGTCAGCATGATTCGAGCCACGGAGGGATTACCCGTGAAAATGCGGAAACTCGCGACTGTGGCGGCTATCGCCGTCACCGGTGTCGGTGCTTCTCTGCTCACCGCCGGCACTGCGTTTGCCAGCCACGAGGAGTACCGGGGCCCGTATGCCAACAATGATGAGTGTCACCAAGCGCTGATGAACTTCCCGTCCGACCCCAATGTCGACGGCCTTGAGTGCATTGTCAAGGACGGGAAAATCTTCCTGGACATCTCGTACAAGAACTGAAGACGACGTCTGGCAGGCCGGGCGACCATGACCGGAAACCCGGGCGTGCCTTCGCCGACGAGGGGCCGTTGGTAGTCGCCGCCGGTGGATACAAAACCGAGGCGGTCACGGGCCTCGACCAGCGAAATGCCGTTAAGGCCACCTTGCGGGCACCGGACGCCCGTAAGGTGGCCTTAACGGCATGCGGCGGCGGAGCTCACTTCGTCGGGAGGTCCGAGAGCACGTACCATTTGCCGTCCTTGCCGGTGTCGCACTCCCTGCCCTGCTCACCCTTGATCGGCGGCAACGCGCGCAAGGCATGGACGCACGCGTCGAGGTTGGGGTACGGCCCCGCGACCGGCACCTCCACCGCGGACGCGCTACCGGCGCCCAGCAGGGAAATACCGACCGCGGCCGCACCGATCACCAAAGCGGCCCTGAACTTACCCGTTTTCGCCATTTTCATGGTGGCGCTCCCTAAACCGGAATTCTGCTGGCAACTGTCTGGACGAGCACCTTTCGGCCCGTCCATGCAAGATCATCACCCATGTCGGCTCACGCCGAATCACCGTTGCCTGTTCGGCTAACGGGAGTTGACCGAATAGGTCACCCTAACGAGTGAGTCGAGCTTTTCGGCCAGCGAAATACGGTTGATAGGTCAGGCCGGGGCGACCTCGACCGGGATTCCGTTCAGCACTGCCGTCCCGGAGAGCGCATCGGTCAGCTGCTCATCGGCGACGAGGTTCGAGTTCACTCCGGGATGCGCCCGCGCCACCCGCGTCCGCACGCCGTCGACGTCGTGTCCCCAGCCGTGCGGGATGCTCACGACGCCTTGGCGTACCTCGTCCGTCACCTCGACAGGCACTTCGAGCTTCCCGGCCCGCGACGTCACCGACGCGAGGCCGCCGTCGGTCAGCCCGAGCCGAGTCGCGTCGGCCGGGTGCACCTGCACGGTGCACCGGTTGGCCCCGCGGACCAGCGGCGCGAGGTTGTGCATCCACGAGTTGTTCGAGCTGAGCTGCCGCCGCCCGATCAGCACCAGACCATCCAGCGGCGCAGAGGACAGCGAGGCCCGCAGCCGCGCGACGTCCCCGGTGATCACCGGCGGCGCCAGCTCGATCCGCCCGCTCGCGGTGCGCAGGACGGCCGGGATCCGTGGCCGGAGCGGGCCGAGGTCGACACCGTGCGGTGCCGCTTCGAGATCCGCCAGCGTCAGGTCGTACGGCCCGGCACGCAGCATCAGGTCGACCAGCCGCTCCGGCCCGACTCGGCCCGCGGCGAGGCCCACGTCGACACCGTTGCGCCGCGCGGCTTCGGCGGCCACGAACTCGTCCAGCGCCGCGATGTCGGCGTGCGGGCCCTGGCCGGTGACGATCCCGGTCAGCCGCAGCGCGGTCTGCCACTCCTGCGGCACGTCCGTGTCCAGCGCCGCCGGGGTCCAGTTCGCCACGTTGCGCACCGCGAGCTGGTAGAGCGCGAGGTCGTAGTGCGGACGCTCCAAAGGGGACGGTCCGGGAAGGATGACGTCGGCCTGGCGTGAGGTCTCGTTGAGGTAGATGTCCAGTGACACCATGAAGTCCAGCTGCCCCAGCGCCTGGGACAGGCGTCCCGCGTTCGGCGTGCTGACACACGGGTTCCCGCTGATCGTGATCAGCGCGCTGACCTGGCCCTCGCCCGGCGTCTCGATCTCGTCGGCGAGCGTGGCGACCGGCAGTTCGCCGAACACCTCGGGATAGCCGCGCACCCGGCTCGCCCAGCGGCCGGTGGTGAACGCCCGTGACCGGCCGCTCGGCCCGGCCGCGGCCAGCGGGAACATCGCGCCACCCCCGCGGTCGAGGTTGCCGGTGAGCACGTTCAGCACGTCCACCAGCCAGCTCGCGACTGTTCCGAACGCCTGCGTCGTGGTCCCGATCCGGCCGTACACGGCGGCGCTCTCGGCGTCCGCGAGGTCGAGTGCCATCCGCCGGATCGTGTCGGCGGCGATGCCGGTGTGTGAGGCGACGGCCTCGGGCGTGAACGGCCGGGCCAGCTCGCGGACCTCGTCGATCCCGGCCACGTGCTCTTCGAGGCGTCCGAGTGCGACGCGGTTCTCCGCGAACAGGACGTTGACCAGCGCGAACAGCAACAGCGCGTCGGTTCCGGGCACGATCGGGTGATGTTCGTCGGCGAGCCTCGCGGTCCGTGTCCGGCGTGGGTCGACGACGACGATCTTGCCGCCGCGTCGCTGGATCGCGCGGAGTTTGCCGCGGGTGTCCGGCGCGGTCATCAGGCTGCCGTTCGACACCAGCGGGTTCGCGCCGAGCACCAGCAGGTGCCGAGTGCGGTCGAGGTCGGGCACCGGAATGGCGAGCGGATCACCGAAGAGATAGCCGGACGAGAAGTGCTTCGGGAGCTGGTCCACCGAGGTCGCGCTGTAGAAGTTCTTGGTACCCAACGCTTTGTAGAGCACCCGGCCGTAGAGGATCAGCGCGAGGTTGTGGGCGCCCGGGTTGCCCGCGTACACCGCGACGGCGTCGCGGCCGTACTGCTCGATCAGGGGCGGCAGCCGCCGGCCGATCTCCTCGAACGCCTCGTCCCAGCTGACCTCTGCGAACTCGCCGTCCCGCTTGACCAGCGGTTTCGTCAGCCGATCGGGATCGTGGTGCAGTGCGCCGAGCGAGGCACCCTTCGGGCAGATGTAGCCCTTCGAGAAGACGTCCGCGGCGTCGCCCTGGACACGGGTGACCTGTCCGGAATCGAGCGTCACCTCCAGGCCGCAGGTCGCTTCGCACAGCGGACAGGTCACATAGGCCGTGGTCATGGGCACCTCGCGAGCCAGTGTCGGGACCTCGAACATACCGAGCGGTATGTCGCACGGCAAGGAAGGATGTCCTCATGCATGCGGAACGGGCCGCCGCGGCCGAGCGGGCGGTACACGAGCGACACCTCCGCCGGGTGTGGGCGGTGCCGGGCACCCTGCTCGGCCGCAGCGGCTGGCCGCCGGATCCGGGGCAGCGCCTGCACTGGCACTGGAACTACTGGTGGCAGGCGCATCTGCTGGACTCGCTCGTCGACGCGCAGCTGCGCGCGCCGTCGGCAGAGCGGGCGAAAAGGATCGAGCGGTTCGCGAAGTCGGTACTGCTGCGCAACTTCGGCCGCTGGATCAACGACTACTACGACGACATCGCCTGGCTCGGCCTTGCGCTGCAACGGGTTCGCGCGCTCGGGATCGACGGCTTCGACGGCGCGATCGACGCCATCGGCGCGCGACTGCACGAAGGCTGGACCGACGAATCCGGCGGCGGGATCTGGTGGCGCCGCGGTGATCGCTTCAAGAACGCTCCGGCGAATGGGCCCGCCGCGATCTTCCATGCTCGCGGTGGCGAGACCGAATACGCCGCCGCGCTGACCACTTGGTTGACCACCACTCTCGTCGACCCGGAAACCGGTCTCGTCTGGGACGGCCTCCGGCTCGACACCGGCGAGCTGGAGAAGAATATTTACACGTACTGCCAAGGAGTTTACCTCGGTGCGTGCGTCGAATTGTCCGAAGTGGACAATGCGGCGCGCACGGTGCGTGCGGTGGCGGAACATTGTGCGCCCGGCGGTGTGCTGCGTGGCCAGAACGGCGGTGACGGCGGCCTGTTCGGCGCGATCCTCGCGCGCTATCTCGCGCTCGCCGCGCGGCGTTTGCCGGACGCCGAGATCGCTGCGACCGCTCGCGAACTCGTCCTCACCTCGGCGGAGGCGTGTTGGTCCGGCGCTGTCGAAGCCCCCGGCGGACCGCTGTTCAGTGCCGATTGGTCCCGCCCCGCGCCTTCGCTGCCACTCCCGCCCGAGGCCCCCGAACGGGATCTTTCGGTGCAGGTCGGTGCGTGGATGCTGCTGGAAGCCGCTGCTTCCCTGGCGTGAGAGAACTGGGCAGGAATGTTGTCCAAAGGGGTCAAGAAGCTTGACGCGTGGAATGCCTCCTGTGAGCGTCGTGACCATCTACGCATCGCAGAAGGAGTTTCGCGTGAACGTTCCGCCGCCACCCTTGGCTCCCGCCGACTGGCGTGAATTTCTGCAGAGTTACAGCTCCGAGTTCCTGGAATCCCCGTTTCTGCGTGAGATGGCGGAGGAGGGGCGAGACGACCTTTTCGCCAGCGAAACCGAGCGGGCCAACCGGTGGCTGGGCTACGAACCGGCGACCGAGGACGCGATTGCCGCCGCCGAGCAGAGGCTGGGAATCCGGCTTCCGCCGAGCTACCGGAATTTTCTCCTGGTCAGCAATGGCTGGCATACGATCTCCTACGCCGTGGACCTGCTTGATCTCACCGAGATCGGGTGGTTCGCGGACCTGGAACCCAGGCTTATGGAAGCCTGGTCGGACTCCGGAGCCTACGACGACTGGATCGAAGTACTCAAGCGCTCTGTCTTGATTTCGAACGACGACGGGGGCAGTGGTCACTACCTCTTCCTGCACGCCGACAGCGTCGCGGACAATGGTGAGTGGACCGCGTACGAGTGGTGGCCCGGCGACGGGGATGATCCTGAACCTCATGCCGACTTCGCGACAATGGTGACAAGCCTGTGGGAAGACGAGAAGCGCTCGCGCGCCGCTGGTGAATAGCGGCAGTGCTCCGGAATTGGAGTAACGAGGAGGGAGACGTCGCCGCTACACTGTGTGGAGGATGAGTAAGGTCGTCGAGGAAATGAACCGGCGCATGCTGCGCGCCCGCGACGCGATGGATCGCGCGTACGCCGAGCCGCTGGACGTCGCCGCGCTGGCCCGGCTCACCCACCTCTCGCCTTCGCACTTCACCAGGACCTTCCGCGCGACGTTCGGCGAAACCCCGCACCGCTACCTGCAACGCCGTCGCGTCGAGCGCGCGATGGCGTTGCTGCGCCGGACCGATCGCAGTGTCACCGAGATCTGCGTCGACGTCGGATTCGGCAGCCTCGGCACGTTCAGCCGCACGTTCCACGACATCGTCGGCGAATCCCCGACGGCCTACCGGGCCCGCGGCGCTGCCCCGGCGGCACCGGTGCCGACGTGCTTCGCGATGGCCTGGACGCGGCCGCGCGGCTGACTCGCCGGGCCCAGCCGGATCAAGCGCGGTCGTTTTGGATAAGCCATCGGCGGCAGCGGCTGGTTAACCTTCGCGGCATGATGAACGCGATCACGCTCTCCTCGATCTTCGTGCTCGACCAGGACGAGGCGCTCGACTTCTACGTCGGCAAACTCGGCTTCGAGGTGCACACCGACGTCGACCTCGGCTTCATGCGCTGGCTCACCATCTGCGTACCGGGGACACCCGCCCGCGAGATCCTGCTGGAGCGGCCGGGGCCGCCGGCGCACGACGAGGCGACCGCCGAACGCATCCGGGAACTGGTCACCAAGGGCGCGACCGGTGGCTGGCTCGGCTTCACCACGGACGACATCCACAAGACGCACGCCGAACTCGTCGAGAAGGGCGTGGAGATCACGCAGGAGCCGACGGTGCAGTCCTACGGCACGGACATGGCCATCCGCGATCCGTTCGGCAACGCGCTGCGCATCCGCGAAGCCCCGGCAGCCTGAGTCGAGCCTGAGTCACCAGACGTCGCCGTCGCGCCAGTCGCAGGCCAGCGGTGCGTCCGGATCGAGGTCGGCGCTCACCGGCAGCACGAACACGCCGCCGTCGTCCTCCTCGGTCCGGACCAGGCCCGCCGGGCCGAACACCGAGGTCGGCCCGCGCCACAGTTCCCAGCCGCGCGCTCCGTAGAAGTCCAGCGCGTCCGACGACGAAGACAGTGCGCCGATTTCGTAGCCGCCCCGGATCAGACGCTCCACAGTGGACATCAGCGCCGCGCCGTGACCCCGCCCGCGCCGATCCGCCCGGACCGCGACGGCCTCGACGTACCCGGTACGCAATGCGCGTCCGTTGTGCAGCAACCGGCGCTGCACCACCGAGGCGTGCCCGATCAGTTCGTCGTCCTCCCAGAACAGGGCATGCATGCCACCGAGCCCGTGTTCCCAGTCCTCGTCGGTGAAATCGCCGTCGAACGCGGCGTCGAGCAAGGTGCGTGCGGCGATCTGGGTGGCGGCGTCGAGGTCGGCGGTGTGGGCGAGACTGATCATGCTCCCAGTCTGCCGGAATTTCCGGGAAGCCAGGCGGGCAACGGTTCGCACGCGGCGAGCCACTCGCCCGGAATCTCGGCGCGCGCGGCGCCGAGCACCCCGCCGACGATCGCGCCGACCGTGTCGACGTCCTCCGCGAGCCGCGCGACTGTCCACAGTGCATCGACGTAACTCGGTGCGGTGCAAGCGATCCACAGGGCCAATGGCACGGTGTCGTGCGCGGCGACCTCGCGGCCGATGCCGAGCTCGTCCGCCGCGTCCCGTGGATCGGCGTCGGCGAGCTTCAGCGCCCTGCCCAGCCGTGTCCGGGCCTCACCGGGTGGCACCAGCGGGACGACCTGCTCCAGGACAGCGGGCCCCCGCAGTCCCGAGGCGGTCAGCGCCGCGGCGGCCGCGACGGCGACGCCGTCGAGATGCGAGTGGGTGACCACCGCCGAAAGCTCGGCCTGACGCAGTACCTGCGGCAGGTCGTGGCAGAACCACGCGCCCAGCGGGGCGACCCGCATCGCCGCGCCGTTGCCCCAGGAACCCTTGCCGCCGAACGCCGCGGCGGCCGGTTGCTGCCACGGCTGACCCGCGCGGATCTGGTTGAGCAGGCGCGAAACACCCGAGCCGTAACCGCGGTCGGCGTCGTAGTGGGCGGCGAAGTCCGCGGCGAGCGTGTCCTGGTCGACGTGCCCGTGGCGGGCCAGGACGCTGACCAGCGAACACGCCATCAAGGTGTCGTCGGTCCACTGCCACGGCGCGGCGGGCAGCCGGCGTTCGAGGATGCTCGGGTGGTCGCCGGGCATCAGGATCTGCGCGCCGAAGGCGTCCCCCACCGCGAGCCCGGTCAGACTGGCGTACGCCAGGTCGGCACTCATGCCGGCCACCCTAGCGGCCGGTGGGGCGCAAACGCTTTCAGCAGCCGCAGGACGCGCGGTGCTCGAACCGCGGCGCCAGCCGGACGGCCTCGGGACGGCGTTCCGGATCGGTGAGCCGCGACAGCAGCAGCTGCACGGCCTTGCGCCCGATTTCCGCGATCGGCTGCGCCATGGTCGTTACACCGGGGGTCACCTGCCGCGCCCAGTCCATGTCGCCGTAGCCGACGACGGCGAGTTCCGAGCCGATGCGGATGCCGCGCCGATGCGCCTCGTACTGCACCCCGATCAGCATCGATTCGCTCGCCACGACCAGCGCTGTCGGCGACGGCCACGCGTCGAGCAGTTTCGCCGTCGCCCGCGCGGCACCGCCGGGCGTCGACTGTCCACATGCGACCAGTGAGGACGTCCAGCGCAGTCCCGAGCGGCCGAGCCCGAGCCGGTAGCCGAGCGCGCGTTCCTCGCTGGTGGTCAGGCCTTCGTCGCCGGAGATCAGGCCGATCTTGCGGTGCCGGCGCTGCGCGAGGTGCCGGACCAGCGCGGACACCGCCTGGATGTTCTCCGAGCCCACCTGGTCGACGTCGTTGCGGCCGGCGATCCGGTCCACCAGCACGGTGGGCACGCCCATCCGCACGAGTCCGTTGATCACCGCGTCGTCCCCGGCCGCCGGCACCAGCAGGACGCCGTCGACCCGGTCGGCGCGCAGCGCGCGGATGACCGCGGCTTCCTCGCTGACGCTGTCGCCGGTGTCCGCGAGCGTGACCTCGCACCCCGCCTGCGCGGCGGCGACCCTGATCGAGCGCAGCAACTCACCCGAGTAGGGGCTCGCGTGCATCCCCATCGCGACACCGAAACGGTGGGTTACCGGAGGCTCCCAGAGCGGGAGTTCCGGCGAAAGTGCGGTCATGTCCTCTGGCCCTCACATGTGTTCAGGTGAAGGTAGTCGCCAGCGGCCGCGACACGCGTGACACCGCTCGTAAACGTCTCAGAGAATCACCGGTGTGAGTGACCCGGTGGTGTGCTCGTCACGGAGTGGATACGCCTGGGCAGCCGCAGGACTCGCGGTGCCGCAGCGTCGGCGGCAGCCGCACGGTCTGTGCTTTCCGCGTCGGATCGTTGATCCTGCCGAGCAGCAGGCGCACCGCCTGCCGCCCGATGTCCTCGATCGGCTGCGCCATCGTCGTCAGCGGCGGATCGACCAGATCGGCCCATTCGACGTCGTCGTAGCCGACCACGGGGAGATCGCGCCCGATCCGCAAGCCGCGCCGCCGTGCTTCGTGCAGCACGCCGACCATCATGCTGTCGTTCGCCACGACCAGCGCCGTCGGCGGCTCGGGCAGCGCGAGCAACGTGTTCAGCGCGAGCGCGCCGCCCGCCCGCGAGGACTGCCCGCACACCACCAGTTCCGGGGCCCAGGTCAGTCCCGACCGGCCGAGGCCGAGCCGGTAGCCGAGGGTCCGCTCCTCGCTCGTGCTCAGTCCGGGCGCGCCGCTGATCATGCCGATCCGCCGGTGCCCGAGCGTCGCCAGGTGCGCGGTCAGCGCCGACGTCGACTGGATGTTCTCGACGCCGACCTGATCGACGTCGCCTCGGGTGGCGAGGCGGTCGATCAGCACGGTCGGCACGTCGAGCGAGACGAGTTCGCCGATCACGGAGCCGTCGCCGGGCGCCGGGGTGATCAGCAGTCCATCGACGCGGCGGGAACGCAGCGTGCGCACGGTTTCGCGCTCGGTGTCGACGGTGTCGTGCGTGTCGGCGAGCAGCACGGTGTATCCGGCGGCCGCGGCCTCGCGCTCGATGGCCTGCATGAGCATCGCGAAGTACGGGTTCGCCAGCAGGGAGATCGCGATCCCGATCGACCGCGTGCCGCCGGTGACCAGCGAGCGCGCGATCGCGTCGCCGGTGTAGCCGGTCGTTTCGATCGCCCGCAGCACCGCTGCTTTGGTCTCCTCGGCGACCGCGCGGGTGCCGTTCACCACGTGCGATACCGTCGTGATCGAGACGCCCGCCAGCTCGGCGATGTCGCGCTGGGTCGGCCGTGACGACTTCGGCTGCGGCATGTCCACCCTTCGGAATTACAGATCACTCGCAAGCGTTTGCGCAAACGCTTGCGCCCTGGCAGTGAGTCTGTCTACCTTCCCGTCCATCGGCAAGCCTCGATGATGAAGGTGAGCAAAAAACATGAGACAGCGCAGTCTCGTAGTCCTCGCGCTGGCCCTCCTTGCTGTAACCACCACCGGCTGCACCGTCGAACGCCACTGGGGTGGCGGTTCGCACGCGGGTGGGGGCGGGAAGGCCAAGGTCGGCCTGGTCACCAAGACCGACACCAACCCCTACTTCGTCGAGCTCCGCGCCGCCGCGAAGGCCGCCGCGGACGCGAACGGCGCCGACTTCAGCGCGCTCGCGGGCCAGTTCGACGGCGACAACGACGGCCAGGTCCGCGCCATCGAGAACCTGATGCAGCAGGGCGCGAACACGATCCTGATCACACCGAGCTCGTCCACCGGCGTGCTCGACGCCATCGACAGGGCCCGCAAGTCCGGCATCCTCGTCATCGCGCTGGACACCGCGACCGAACCCGCGAGCGCCGTCGACGCCACCTTCGCCACCGACAACTTCGAGGCGGGCCGACAGCAGGGCGCCTACGTCAAGGCCGCGCTCGGCGGTCAGGCGCCGAAGTTCTTCATGGTCGACGGCACCGCGGGCAGCACCGTGGACACGCAGCGGCACGGCGGGTTCCTGAAGGGCATCGGGCTGACCGACGCCGCGCCCGAGATCAAGGGCAAGGTCGCGGCGAACGGTGACCAGAGCATGGCACAGCAGGGCGTGGAGAACCTGTTGCAGCGCACCACCGACATCAACTCCGTGTACACGATGAACGAGCCGATGGGCCGTGGCACCTACGCCGCGCTGCAGGCACGCGGGCTCGTCAGCAAGGTCGTCATGGGCTCGATCGACGGCGGCTGCGAGGGCGTCCACAACGTCAAGGACGGCCAGTACGCCGCGACCGTCATGCAGTTCCCGAAGAAGATGGCCGAACAGGGTGTGCTCGCGGCCGTCGAATACGCCAAGACCGGCAAGAAGCCGAGCGGGTTCATCAACACCGGATCCGTGGTGATCACCGACAAGCCCGTGGCCGGGGTGGACAGCAAGGACACCGCCTGGGGCCTGCAGAACTGCTGGGGGGCCAAATGACCACGGCTACCGCACGCGCACAGGACCGCGCGAGCATCGGTGAGTTCTTCCTCCGCGCCCCCGCCGTCGGACCGGCGCTGGCGCTCGTCGTCGCGGTCGTGGTGTTCTCGGTGTCCACCGACACCTTCCTCGACCTCGACAACCTTTCCCTTGTGGTGCAACAGTCCCTGGTCGTCGGGACACTCGCGCTCGGCCAGACGCTGATCATCCTGACCGCCGGGATCGACCTCGCCAACGCCGCGGCGATGGTGCTCGGCACGTTGATCATGGCGAAGCTGGCCGGTGGCGGGGCCGCCGGGATCTGGGCGCTGCTGCTGGGCATCGTCGCGACGGTGGTGATCGGGACGGTCACCGGTTCGCTGGTCACCCGGATCAAGCTGCCGCCGTTCATCGTCACGCTCGGCCTGCTGACCGTGCTGACCGCCGCGGCGAAGCTGTTCGCCGGCGGGCAGGCGGTGCCGGTGACCGACGGTCTGCTGAAGTGGCTCGGCACCCGCCGGTACCTCTTCGGCGGCATCCCGATCACCTACGGCATGACGCTCGCGCTGCTGATGTACCTCGGACTCTGGTACGCGCTCACGAAAACCTCGTGGGGCAAGCACGTCTACGCCGTCGGCAACGCGCCGGAATCCGCGCGGCTGTCCGGGATCAAGGTCAAGCGGACGATCCTCTCGGTGTACGTCGTGGCCGGGGTGATCTTCGGGATCGCGGCGTGGCAGGCGCTCGGCCGGGTGCCGAACGCCGACCCGAACGCGTTCCAGCTCGGCAACCTCGACTCCATCACCGCCGTCGTCCTCGGTGGCGCAAGCCTTTTCGGCGGCCGTGGTTCGGTGCTGGGCACGATGATGGGCGCGCTTGTCGTCGCGGTGCTGCGGTCCGGGCTGACGCAGCTGGGTGTCGACGCGCTCTATCAGGACGTCGCCACCGGTGCGTTGCTGATCGCCGCTGTGGCCGTGGATCGTTTCGCGAGGAGGCAGCAGGTATGAGTCCCGAACCCACGCTCTCCGCACGCGGGCTGATCAAGCGCTACGGCCGGGTCACCGCGATCGACGGCGCCGACTTCGATCTCTACCCCGGCGAGGTGCTCGCCGTGGTCGGCGACAACGGCGCCGGGAAGTCCAGTCTCATCAAAGCCCTTTCCGGGGCGGTGATCCCGGACGCCGGGGAGATCAAAGTGGACGGAAAGACCGTGCACTTCAAGTCCCCTTTGGACGCTCGGCACTACGGGATCGAGACGGTGTACCAGGATCTCGCGGTCGCGCCCGCGCTGGACATCGCGTCGAACATGTTCCTCGGCAGGGAAAAACGCCGTAGCGGCGTGTTCGGCGGGCTGTTCCGCAAGCTCGACACGACGACGATGCGGGCCGAGGCGCAGCGCGTGCTCGACGAACTGGGCATCAACGTCAAGTCCATCACGCAGCCGGTGGAGACGTTGTCCGGTGGGCAACGCCAGGGTGTCGCGGTCGCTCGCGCGGCCGCGTTCGGCACCAAGGCCGTGATCATGGACGAGCCCACCGCCGCGCTCGGCGTCGCCGAATCCGGCAAGGTGCTCGCGCTGATCGACCGGATCCGTGAGCGTGGCCTGCCGGTCGTGCTGATCAGCCACAACATGCCGCACGTTTTCGAGATCGCCGACCGCATCCACGTGCACCGGCTCGGCAAGCGCGTCGCGGTGGTCTCGCCGAAGACGCACACGATGAACCAGGTCGTCGGCCTGCTCACCGGTGCGTTGAAGATCGGCGAGAACGGCGAGGTCGAGGAAGTCGCGGCGGCTGTCCACGCGGGACTCGACTGATGACGCGAGTGCTGCTGGCGGGACTGTGCACTGTGGACGTTGTGCAGCGAGTCGCCGAAATCCCGTCACCGGGCGAAAAGGTGCAGTCGCTCGCGGTGGCCGTCGCGGCCGGGGGGCCCGCGACGAACGCCGCGGTGACCGTGGCCGCGCTCGGTGGCGAGGCGACGTTGCTGACCGTCCTCGGTGGACACCCGCTGGCAGCACTCGCGCGGGCCGACCTCGACGCACAGGGCGTACAGGTCGTCGATCTCGCACCGGAACGCGCCGAACCACCCGCGGTCAGCGCCGTCACGGTCCGCGACCACGACGGGGAACGGACCGTGGTCTCGCGCAACGCCGCCGATCCGCCGGCGGAGTTTTCCTTGCCCAGCCTGGATTTCCTGCCGCCACCGGACGCGCTGCTCGTCGACGGCCACCATCCGGAGCTCGCGCTCGAGGTGGCGAACTGGGCGCGCGGGCACGGTGTTCCGGTGGTGCTGGACGCGGGCAGCTGGAAGCCGGTGCTCGACGAACTCCTGCCGCTGGTCGACATCGCCGCGTGCTCGGCACACTTCCGTGCCCCGGAGCCCGGCCTGCACGAGCGTGGCGTCGCCACGGTGATCACCACGGCCGGGCCGGAGCCGGTGCGCTGGTCGGCGGGCGGAAAATCCGGCGAGGTGCCCGTTCCGGCGGTGACCGCGCGGGACACACTGGGTGCGGGCGACGTCTGGCACGGCGCGCTGGCCTACGCGGTCGCGCGCGGCGGGGACATGGCGGGCCGGATCGGGTTCGCCAACGAGGTGGCCGCCGAACGGGTGCGGCATGTGGGACCGAGGTCGTGGACGGCCGAGGTCGCGAAGATGGGAGAGGGACAACGATGACGGGGATGGACGACCTGCTGGCCAGGGCCGAGCGGATGGCCCAGCCGGGCAAACGCTGCGTGCTGGGTATCGTCGGCGCGCCCGCGTCCGGCAAGACGACGCTGGCGTGGACGATCGCGAACGCGCTGGGCACGCGCGCGGCGGTCGTCGGGATGGACGGCTTCCACCTCGCCCAGGTCGAGTTGCAGCGGCTCGGCCGGACCGAACGCAAGGGCGCGCCCGACACGTTCGACGCCGCCGGGTACGTGCACCTCATCCGTCGCCTCGCCGAAGGCCGCGAGACCGTGTACGCGCCGGAATTCCGGCGAGAGATCGAGGAGCCGATCGCCGGTGCCGTCGCGGTGCCACCCGGTGTGCAACTGGTGATCACCGAGGGCAACTACCTGCTGCTGCAGGACGATCCGTGGAGCGGCGTCGAACCGCTGCTGACCGAATCGTGGTTCCTCGCGCCGGACGAGCCGGAGCGGATCGAGCGGCTCGTGTCGCGGCACCGCCGGTACGGCCGTTCGCTGGTCGAGGCGCGCGCCAGGGCGCTGGGCTCGGACCAGCGCAACGCCGACCTCATCGCGCAGACCCGTGATCGCGCCGACCTCGTGCTGGAGAACCTCCCGCTGGTCAACTTCGCGCTGTAACAGGGTTGTGCCCGTGCCGTGTCCTGGTTGGATGACTCCATGACTGGGGTTCTCATCGTGACCGGCGGAAGCCGGGGTATCGGCGCGGCCGTCTGTCTGCTCGCCGCCGAACAGGGCTACGACGTGGTGGTCGACTACTCGGGCGACGCGGCGCCCGCCGAGAAGGTGGCCGCGCGGGTGCGTGAGCTGGGCCGGAAAGCGCTTGCCGTACGCGCGGACGTCACCGACGAGGACGACGTCCGCGCGTTGTTCGACGCCGCGGCGCGGCTGGGACCGCTGGCCGGGCTGGTCAACAACGCCGGCATCACCGGGAACACGCCCGGCCGCGTCGACGAACAGGACGTCGCGACCGTGCGGCGCGTGTTCGACGTCAACGTGACCGGCGTGTTCCTGTGCGCGCGTGAGGCGGTGCGGCGGCTGTCGATTCGTTACGGCGGGGGCGGCGGCGCGATCGTGAACATCAGCTCGACGGCGGCCCGCACGGGTTCGGCCGGGGAGTGGGTGCACTACGCGGCGTCGAAGGCGGCGGTCGACACGTTCACCTTCGGGCTGGCGCAGGAGGTCGCGGGCGAAGGCGTGCGGGTCAACGCGGTCGCGCCCGGCCTGGTACGGACCGGCCTGCACGAGGCGGCGGGGATGCCCGACCGCATCGAGCGGTTCGTCCCGGCGATCCCGATGGGCCGCGCCGGGCACCCCGGGGAGATCGCCGAGGCGGTGTTGTGGCTGCTCTCGCCCGGTGCGTCGTTCACCGCGGGGGCCGTGCTGGAGGTCGGCGGGGCCCGCTGACCTTCAGGCGATCTGGTCCTCGACGGGCGTGGCCGCGTCGGGGTCGAACCACACGAGACGAGCCTGGACGTGGCTGCCGAACTTGAACATGCGCAGCGCGTTTTCCGGCGCCAGCAGGTTCATCCGGGGCCCGCGCCGCACCGGGACGACCTCGGCGTGATCGTGGAATGCCATGCCCCACGCGGCGATCCGGGCGTCGACCCGTTCGCCGTACACCTGCACCACGGCGAACAGCCGGGGCGCCTCGTCGGCCACCATTTCCGCCAGGATCTCGGCGAACTCGTCCTCGTCGCAGACCGGTTCCATGCCACGGGGATCGGGTACGAGGTCGTCCAGCGGCGAGCCTTGGCCGACCTCTGCTGATCGCGCGTCTCCGGCTGTGATTAGCATGTTTGCCTCCTACGTGTCGTGCTTGCTCGGCTACGGCGTGTACGATCAACCATGGAAGTGGATTCCCAGTATTGCTAGTGGGAATCCACTTTTACCCCCGTTCGGTGTACCCACGCCCGACGGGCGGTCCGTTCTGCGCCGGGAGGGGTAAGTGATGAGCCAGGACAGCGGCGATGTGGTCAACGCGACCGTGCGGCGGTGGCAGCTCACCGAGACGCTGCGGCAGGTGCGCGAGCAAGCCGGGCTGACCATCGAACAAGCCGTGGAGCAGTTGCGTGCCGCCGGAATCGGCAAGTGGTCCCGCTCGAAGCTGAGCCGGGTCGAGACCCGTGAACAGGGCGTGCGGACCCGCGAGGTCGAACAGCTTCTCGATCTGTACCAGGTCGCCGACGCGAACCTGCGCACGTGGCTGCTCGATCTCGCCGCCACCGCGCACGAGCGTGGCTACTGGCGCGCGATCCGCAAGGACCTGCCCGAGCACTTCCACGACTTTCTCAATGTCGAAGCCGCGCTGGTCGCGCTGCGCCAGTTCGAGACGATGCTCGTTCCCGGACTACTGCAAACCGCCGAGTTCACCCGCGCTCTGATCAACGGCATGAATCCCGGGCTCACCGCCGAGGTGGTGGAACGCCGGGTCATCGGTCGCCTGGCCCGTCAACAGGTGCTCACCAGGACGAACCCGCTTCAGTATCACGTGATTCTGGAGGAGGCGACCCTCGAACGACCGGTCGGCACGCCCGCCGTGATGCGCAATCAGCTCCGGCGTTTGCTCGACGAAGCAGCCGCCGACCACATCACGCTCCAGGTCCTCCCCAAGGCGGCTGGTGCGAGTCCTGCGCTGGATGGTCCCTTCTCCATTCTGACTTTGCCCGAGCCCATCCCCGACTTCGGCTACGTCGAGTACCCCAGCGGGGCCGCCTATCTCGAAAACCGCGACGACGTGCGGACTTGTACCCTCAAGTGGGGCATTCTCACCGAGCGCGCGCTCTCCCAACGCGACTCGGTGGGCCTGATCATGGAAGCCGTGAAGGGCTACCAATGACCCCCTGATGAAGGAGGGCGACGCGAGATGATCGACAACGATCTCTTGGCTGGTGCCGAGTGGCGTAAGAGCAGCTTCTCCGGCAGCGGTGACAAAGGCAGTGCCAACTGTGTCGAGGTTGCCGCACTGTCCGATGGCACGATCGCGCTGCGCAACAGCAAGCACCCCGAGGCAGGTGCCGTGGCCTTCACCCGCGCCGAGATCGCCGCGTGGGTCAAGGGCTGCAAGGCGGGCGAATTCGACGACCTCGACACCATGTGACGGTCACCGACCTCCGACGGAGGCGGACACGTGCCGTTAAGGCCACCTTACGGGCGTCAGATGCCCGTAAGGTGGCCTTAACGGCATCAAGCGGGTCCACGGGCTGGGAAGCTCGGCGACGGTGAGATCACGATTCGTGGGGGAACTCGGTCAACCCGGGTTTGGCCGCGCGTTCGCTGTGCGAGGCTGATGGAGCCTCGGCGGAACAAGATCTTCTTCTAGCACGGGCCGGGGGGACGGTGTGTCACGGGGTCCGTGACCTCCGTGATCGTGCGAACGCTTTGATATGCCACGGAGTGCGCCGCCGGGGGATGTGCGAAAGGACGGCCACGAAGTCATGCCCAAGCTCACGTCTGTGCACCATCTGGCGCTCACCGTGACCGATGTGGACCGCAGCGTGCCCTGGTACGTGCGGGTGCTCGACCTCGAGGAACACACGCGTCGCGAGGATCCGGAAACCGGGCTGCGCAAGGTGGTTCTGCGCTCACCGGGTGACGAGTTCGCGGTGATGCTCGTCCAGCACGCGGACACCGGGAGACGTCTTTTCGACGAATGCCACACTGGTCTGGACCATGTGGCGTTCAAGGTCTCGTCGGTCGCGGAACTCGCCGAATGGGAAGCACGCCTCGCCGAATTCGGCGTGCAGTACACCCCGGCGGCGCCCTCGCGGACGCTCGAAGGAGCGATGGTGATCGTCTTCCGTGACCCGGACGGGATTCAGCTCGAGGTCTGGGCCGACCCGGCGCTCTGACGCCTGGGGTCAGGCGCGGGCGTTCGAGTCGTCGTTCGCGGTGACCTCGACGGGGCGGCGCATTTCGCGCCGGTACCGCAGGAAGCCGTACCCCGTGCCGAGCACGAAGAACGCGATACTGGCCCACAGCGCCGCAGTCTTGAGCCAGGGCAGGGCGTCGAGCAGGCCGGCGCCGTAGTAGCCGAGCAGCACGAGCGTCGGCACCCAGAGCAGGCCGCCGAGCGCGGTGGCGAACATGAAGCGGCGCGGATCCATCCGCGCGGTGCCCGCGATGAGCGGGGCGAGCGTGCGGATCCACGGGATCCAGCGCGCGGCGACGATCGCGAAGAAGCCACGCCGGTCGAGGAACCGTTGCGCGCGCTCGAGGTTTTCCTTGTTGAGCACCTTGCCGCCACGTCGCGCGATCAGCTTGGTCCCGGTGCCGCGGCCGATGTAGTACCCGACCTGGTTGCCGAAGACGGCGACGATCAGCGCCGCGCCGGATAGCAGCCACGCGTTGGCGTCGGAGCCGTGCTGGGCGAGCACCACGCCGGCGCCGAAGAGCAGCGAGTCTCCGGGCAGGAAAAGGCCGATGATCAGTGCGCATTCGACGAAGACGAAGCTCAGCACGATCACCCATACGAGCAGCGGGCCGGCGGTGTCGAGCCAGCCGACACCCATGCCCGCGGCCTCGATGCTCACCACGCTCACCTCCTGAGCCTACGTGGCGAAGGTTGCGTACGTGGGCGCCACGTGCGAAAACCCGGAAAAACCGCAGGTCAACGGCCGCCGCGTCCTTCCGGGTCATGATCAGGGCCCGCAGCTCCGTGAAGGCCTCCTTCACAGCGCTCAACGCTGTGAAGGAGGCCTTCACGGACTTCGGCAACACCCCCGTGCTGTGAAGAAAATTCAGAACTGCGGCAGCGACTCGCCCTGGACGGCCTCGATGTCCAGCTCGACCTTCACCGTCGTCCCGATCGCCGCGACCCCGGCCCGCACCATGGCGTTGTAGTTGATCGCGAACTCGTTGCGGTGCAGTTGCGTTTCCGCGTGGAACGCCGCCCGTACCCCGCCCCACGGATCCGGCCCGTAGCCGCCGTAGGTCAGGTCCAGCTCGATCTGCCGCTTTTCCCCGTGCAGCGTCAGCTCGCCCGACAACGTCCACGAGTCCGCGCCGCGCTGGCGTAGCCCGGTGCTCGTGAACGTGATCACCGGGTACGCGTCGACGTCGAGGAACTCCGCCGAGCGCAGGTGGTCGTCGCGCATCTTGATCCCCGTGTCGATGCTCGACGCCCCGATCTCGGCGTACACCGAAGACCGCTCCGCCGGACGGCCGACGTCGATCCGGCCGCTCACCTCCGGGAACCGCGCCTTGATGCTCGCGATGCCCAGATGCCGCGCGGTCACCACGACCGACGAGTGCATCGGGTCGATCGTCCACGGCCCGGCGGGCGGCAGCTCGACCGCGTCCGCGAGCGGGGCCAGCACGACGTCGCCGAGCGCCCCCGAGCCGTCCGAACCGACCAGCGCGGTCCGCGCGACCGGCCCGTACCCGGCCGCCGTGACGACGACGGTGTAGCTGCCAGGGGGCAGCGACTCGACCGCCACCGCCCCCTTCGCGTCCGTCTCCTCCCGCGCGACCTGACGGCCGGCCGGGTCGGTCACGGTCAGCACCGCGTGCTCCACCGCCCAGCCCTCGGCCGTCCGGATCGACGCTCGCAGCCCGCTCACGACCGGTCGACCAACTCGTCGAGCGCCTGGTCGTAGCCGAGACGGACGTCGTGGGCCGCTTCGCCGTCCGACAGCTCGACCCGGCTCGTGGCGGGCGGATAACCGCTCGCCACCACGGTGTAGGCACCGGCGGGCAGATCACTTACGACGTAGTGCCCCTCGGCGTCCGTCCGCGCCACCGCCGCGACGTTGCCGCTTTCGTCGAGGACGGTGATCCGCGCGTCCGGCACGATGCGGTCGCCGTCGGTTCGCGCGATGCCGGTGAGCAGCACGGCCCCGGTCAGCTCGACGTCGTGGCGCAGCACCCCGCTGTCCGGCACGGTCAGCGTCACCGCCACCGGCCGGTACTGCGGACCGGCCGCGACCAGCGTGTACCGCCCCGCCCCGACACCGGCGAACGAGTAGATCCCGTCCTCGCCGGTGATCGACGCGCCGTTGACCTCGCCGCGTTCGTCGGTCAGCGTCACGGTCGCGTTCGCCAGCGGCGTCCCGCGACCGGCTGCCCGGACCACACCCGTCAGTTCGCCCGAGCCGGTCAGCGTGACGTCCAGCTTCGCCGGGCCACCGCTGACGACGACGCTCGAAGCCTGCGGCTGGTGCCCGTTCGCCGCCACGATCAGCACGTACGTGCCGGGACCGGTGGTCGGGACCGAGTAGCTGCCGTCGGCGTTCCCGGTCGCCCGCGCGACCTGGTGCCCGCGCTGGTCGATCAGGGTCAGCGCGGCACCGCTGACGTGGGTGCCGTCCTGCCGCCGGACGTGCCCGGTGATCGGCGGACCACCGGCACCCACGGGGAGGTCGGAGCCCGCGGACGCCGAGATCGGCATCGGCAGCGCTCCCGACACGGCCTTGTAGTCACCCTTGCCGTTGCCGTTCAGCGCGTGCTTTCCGGCGCCGACCAGCACGGGTTCCCGCGGTGGCTCGGCGACCGGGCTCGTGACCGGCTCGACGATCTCGGTCGGCTCGTCGTCCATGTCCAGCAGCGCTTCGCCGCCTTCCACGGCGGCTGCCGCCGCCGAAGGACCACCGACCAGCGGGATCTCCTTCATGAACAGCAGCACCAGGGTGGCCAGCAGCGCCACGCCGCCGGCGACGTAGAACACCGTGGTGATCGACTCGGTGAACCCGATCAGCACCGGCGTCCTGATCTCCGGGGGGAGGCTCTGGATACCGCTGGTGTTGCTCTGCAGGTCGGCGAGGTTTCCGCCGCCCCCGGCGGGCATGCGCCCGCCGAACGCCTTGGTGATGTTGCCCGGCAGGACGTTGAACAGAATCGTCAGGAACACCGCGACACCCGCGGTACCACCGATCTGCCGGAAGAACGTCGCCGCCGCGGTCGACACGCCCATGTCGCTGCGCGGGCCCGCGTTCTGCACCGCGATGATCAGCGTCTGCATGCACTGGCCGAGCCCGAGGCCGATGATGGCCGCGGCGACCAGCGGGTGCCAGAGCGCCGAGTCGTACTTGACCTGCGCGAAGAGGAACGCGCCCCCGGCGATCAGGATCGTGCCGACGATCGGGAAGACCTTGTAGCGCCCGGTCGTACCGGTGATCTTGCCGGACACGACCGAGCTGAACATGATGCCCGCCATCAGCGGCAGCATCAGCAGCCCGGACTCGGTCGGCGTGTAGCCCTGCACGACCTGCATGAACTGCGGGATCATGGTGATCGCGCCGAACATCGCCACACCGACGATGACACCGCCGATGATCGCCACGGTGAACGTCGAGTTCTTGAACAGCCGCAGCGGGATCAGCGCGGCGTCCTTCATCAGCCGCTCCACCAGGATGAAGGCGATCACGCCGACACCGCCGATGACGTAGCAGAGGATCGCCTTCTGGTCGCCCCAGCCCCACTTCTGGCCCTGCTCGGCGACGATCAGGAACGGCACGACGGCGACGACCAGCGTCAGCGCGCCCCACCAGTCGATCTTGTGGTCGTGGCGCTTGTGCGGCACGTTCAGGACCTTGGCGACGACGAACAGCGCGATGACGCCGATCGGCACGTTGATCAGGAAGACCCAGCGCCAGCCGTGCAGGCCCGCGAGGTTGTCGATGCCGGCGAAGAAACCGCCCAGCACCGGGCCGAGCACGGTCGACAGGCCGAACACGGCCAGGATGTAGCCCTGGTACTTCGCCCGCTCACGCGGCGGCACGATGTCACCGAGGATGGTCATCGCCAGCGACATCAGACCACCGGCGCCGAGACCCTGCACCGCGCGGAACGCGGCCAGCTCGTACATCGACGTCGAGAACGTCGACGCCGCGGAGCCGACCACGAAGATGCCGATCGCGGCCAGGTAGAACGGCTTGCGGCCGTAGATGTCGGACAGCTTGCCGTAGATCGGCGTGACGATCGTCGAGGTGATCAGGTACGCCGTGGTCGCCCACGCCTGCAGGTCGAAGCCGTGCAGGTCGTTGGCGATCTTGACGATCGAGGTACCCACGATCGTCTGGTCGAGCGCGGCGAGGAACATGCCGCACATCAGGCCGCTCAGGATCGTGACGATCTGGCGGTGAGTCAGTCTCGGCGCTTCTTCGTGTGACGCGCTTTGTGGTGGTTTCTCAGTAGTCGCTGTCATGCTTCGGGCCCCCTAGCCCTGTGTCGCCGGTTCGGAGTCGGCGATGTGTGGAAGGCTCTTTTCGATCCCCGAGTTGAGCCGGTTGAACAGTTTGTTGAGGCTCTGGCGGTCCTCTTCGGGCCAATCCGCGAGTACCTCGGCAAGCCACTGGTTACGCTGCTTGCGGTTCTCTTCGAACACGCGCAGTCCCTCCGCGGTCGGCGCGAGCAGGCAGGCCCTGCCGTCCTCCGGGTCCGCCTGCCGCTCGACGAGACCGTGCTGGACCAGCGAACTGCTCTGCCTGCTGACCGTCGAGATCTCGGCGTGCATCATCTCGGCGAGCTTGCTGGTCCGCTGGGGGCCTTCGTGGATGAGCGCGAAGAGGATCGCGTAGGCGGCCCGCTCGATCCCGTCCGGTCCCTGCTTGGACACCTGACTCTTCGCCTTGTTGATCAGGCGGACGAGGCGCACGAGCTCATGGCCGAGCTGATCGGCGACGTCCAGCTCGGACTTGGGCCTGGTGGTGCCGTTGTTCGATGGCATGGTGTCTTCCCCGCGGTCCCGGCCGTTGTTTGGCCACTGCAACTAGTTGCCTAGAGCAAGAGTGTTCCTAGACGGACGAAACCGCAAGCGGTATCGACTGCGGTGTGTCACAAGCCACTTTAGTTGCCACATGCAAGCAGATTATTCGTGTCCGATCGTCCTATTCATCCCTTGTGGAAAACCTGGACGCGGGTTTCGCGCGTAGGCTCGCTCGTGATCCGTCCGGGTGAAAGGGGGGCTCGTGGTGAAGGTGGCTCAGGTACGGCGCTGGGTGTTCCGCAGGCATTCCAACCCGTGGAGTGCCTGGACTCGCTGGCTGAGCACCCCGCTCGTGCTCGTCCCGATCTGGAACCGTGACTGGCGGCAGGGTGCGCTCGTCGCCGCGTGGCTGGCCGCGAACCCCGTCGTCTTCCCGGAGCCGCGTGACGACAAGGCGTTCGCCACGCGCGCGATGCTCGGCGAAGAACTGTGGGTCGTCCGACGCCCGCGTGACGCCGCGATGGCGAGCAACGCGGCGGGGATGGCGCTCGGCGTGCTCGCCGTGGTGGCGGCGCGGCGACGCCGGCTGGGGCTCACCGTTGTCGCGACCGTCGCGGAGATGGCTCTGCTGATGTTCTACTGGCGCCAGATGGCCGCCTACTACGACGAAAACCACGGCACCGGGAACAACGACGCCGCCGAAGTGGCTTGATGTCGTTATGAGCGACGCCCTTTACGACTTCCTCGGCTCTGCCAAGCGCGGGGTGCTGGCCACGATCAAGCGTGACGGCCGTCCCCAGCTGTCCACGGTCACGCATCACTACGACCCCGAGACCAGGACCATCCAGATCTCGATCACCGAGACCCGCGCCAAGACGAAGAACCTGCGCCGCGATCCCCGTGCCACCTACCACGTGAGCAGCGACGACGGCTGGAGCTTCGCCGTCGCGGAGGCCACCGCCGAACTCACGCCGCCCGCCGCGGCCAAGGACGACGCGACAGTCGAGGGCCTGATCGCGCTGTACCGCAAGGTCGCGGGCGAGCACCCCGACTGGGACGAGTACCGCGAGGCCATGGTCACCGACCAGCGGGTCCTGCTGACGCTGCGCGTCACCCACGTCTACGGCCAGGTGCGCTGACGTCGCGAAAGCGTCGTCTCGGCGGTGTCGCGAACGACGCGTTGAGGACGTTCACCGTCTCGAACGGAGCGTTCGAGACATCGCGGTCGTCGCGGCCGGAGCCGGTCAGATCTGCGCTTCGATCCGGCTGATGAGGGTGTCGACCTGGCCGAGGATCGGGCTCTCCTTGCCCTCCATCGCGGCACGCAGCCACAGGCCGTCACCGACCAGCACCACGAGTTCGGCCGTCACCGGGTCGTCCACCTCGGCCACCATGACCTCGCGTACGGCTGTCGTGCACCGCCGCAGGGTCTCCGCCACCCGCGGTTCGGTGGACAGCAGCAGGATGGCGGCCGTCATCGCCCGGTTCAGCGGCACGTTCTCGGCCACGTCCGTGATGGTCGAGCGCAGGTAGTAGCGCACCACTCCCTCCGGCGACCGCCGCGCCTGCTCCAGATCCTCGTCGTTGAGCCTGACCAGTCGCTCCAGTAGCCCGTCGACCAGCGCGTCCTTCGAGCCGAAGTGATACAGCAGGCCGCCCTTCGAAACGCCCGCCCGCGCCGCGACCCCCTCCAACGTGGCGACTCCGGGACCTTGGTCGATCACCACTTGTTCATAGGCGTCGAGGATGCGTTCACGGGCGGAGGGCTTCGGCATGGTTTGACTGTACCGTCTGGACGGTATAGTGTCGAGACACCTGCGAAACTGCACCGTCTGGACGGTGCAAGAAAGGATGAGTGCGCCATGGTGGGGCGCAAGCGTTGGTGGGCACTGGCGGTGCTGGCCCTCCCGACACTGCTGATCAGCGTGGACATGACGGTCCTCGGCTTCGCGCTGCCGTACCTGAGCGAGGACCTCGCGCCGAGCGGCGCCGAACAGTTGTGGATCATCGACATCTACTCGTTCGTGCTGGCCGGGCTGCTCGTGTTCATGGGCACCCTCGGTGACCGCATCGGGCGGCGGAAACTGCTGCTCATGGGTGCGGTCGCGTTCGGTGTCGCCTCGGTGCTCGCCGCCTTCTCGACGTCCCCGCTGATGCTCATCCTGGCCCGCGCGCTGCTCGGCGTCGGTGGCGCGACCCTGATGCCCTCGACGTTGTCGTTGCTGCGCGGCATCTTCACCGATGACCGGGAGCGCCGGATCGCGATCGCGGTGTGGAGTTCCGCGTTCTCCGGCGGGATGGCGCTCGGCCCGGTCGTCGGTGGCTGGCTGCTCGGCCACTTCTGGTGGGGCTCGGTCTTCCTGATCAACGTGCCGGTGATGGTGCTGCTGCTGATCGCGGGCCCGTTCCTGCTTCCGGAAGCCCGTGATCCGAACCCGGGCAGGTTCGACCCGCTGTCCGCTGTCCTGTCGCTGGCCACGGTGCTGCCGGTGGTCTACGGCATCAAGATCCTCGCGACCGAGGGCTTCTCGGTCGTCGCGGTGCTGGCGATCGTCGTCGGTATCGGGTTCGGGGTGCTGTTCGTACGCCGTCAGCGTGCTCTCGAATCCCCGATGATCGATCTCGAGCTGTTCGCGAACCCGCGGTTCACCGGATCCGTGGTGACGAACCTGCTCGCCGTGTTCGCGTTGTCCGGGCTGCTGTTCCTGGTGCCGCAGTACCTGCAGCTCGTGCTCGGCAAATCGCCGCTGGAGGCGGCGCTGTGGGTGCTGCCGTCGAGTGCGGCCAGCGTCCTCGGCGCGATGGCCGCGGTGTGGTTCGCCAAGCGGTTCCGGGTGCCGGTGCTGGTCTCCGGTGGCCTGGTCGTCGCCGCGATCGGCTGCGTCGTGCTCGCCGCGGCCGGGGTGGAGTCCGGTCTGGCGGCGGTGGTGATCGGCTTCGTCGTGGTCGGCGGTGGTGTCGCCTTGGCCGACACCCTGACGAACGACATGATCATCAGCGCGGCCCCGGCGGAGCGCGCCGGTGCGGCGTCGGCGATCTCCGAGATGGGCTTCGAGCTCGGTGGTGCGCTCGGCACGGCGATCCTCGGCAGCGTCGCGACGGCGGTGTATCGCGGCGGACTGCCGGCGGGCACACCTGAAGCCGCGCGCGAGACGCTCGGTGGCGCGGTCGCGACGGCTCAGCACCTCCCCGCCGACCAGGCGGGCGCGTTGCTGGGCGCTGCGAAGGAGACGTTCGTGAACGGGCTGAACATCACCGCGCTGGCTGCCACGGCCGTGTTGGTCTATACGGGTGTTCAGGCGCTGATTCTGCTAAATCGGAAAAGTAATTCCGCTGTGCGGACAGAATCGGGCTTACGATGAGGGCATGAGCAACGACGCCCTCATCGCCCGGCTCCGTGATCAGGTCGGCAAGGACGCGGTCCTCACCGACGTCGACGTGCTTGCCGGCTACTCGCGGGACATGATGCCGCTCGCGCCGTCCGGCAAGCCCGTCGCGGTGGTCCTCCCCTCGGACGTCGAGGGCGTGCAGGCCACCGTCCGGGCCTGCGCCGAGGCGAAGGTGCCGATCGTGCCGCGCGGCGCCGGAAGCGGGCTTTCCGGCGCCGCGAACGCCGTCGACGGCTGTGTCGTGCTGGTGCTGACGAAGCTGGACAAGATCGTCGAGATCGACGAGGGCAACCGGCTCGCGGTCGTGCAGCCGGGCGTGGTGAACCTGGACCTGCGTAACGCGGTCCAGCAGCACGGGCTGTTCTACCCGCCCGACCCGTCGAGCTACGACTGGTGCACGATCGGCGGCAACCTGTCCACCAACGCGGGCGGGCTGTGCTGCGTGAAATACGGCGTGACCACCGACTCCGTGCTGGGGCTGGAGGTCGTGCTGGCGGACGGCTCGCTGCTCAAGACCGGCAGGCGCACGGTGAAGGGCGTCGCGGGGTACGACCTGGCGCGGCTGTTCGTCGGCAGCGAGGGCACGCTCGGCGTGATCACGCAGGCGACCGTCGCGCTCAAGCCGCTCCCGCAGGCGCCCGCGACACTCGTCGCCGGGTTCAACACCACCGAGGCCGCGGGCGAGGCCGTCGCGCGGGTGGTGCGTGAGGGACTGGTCCCGTCACTGCTGGAGATCATGGACGCCTCGTCGATCAAGGCGTCCGAGACGTACCTGAACACCGATCTCGGCGCCGGGTCGGACTGCCGGGCGCTGCTGCTCGCCCAGTCCGACGCCGGGGGCGAGGTGGCGCGCCGCGAGCTGGCCGTGCTGGAACAGATCTGCAACGACTGCGGTGCCGACCTCGCGTACGCCACCGAAGACCTCGAAGAAGGCAAGATGCTGCTCCAGGCGCGTCGCGTGGTGCTGACCGCGTTGGAGACGTACGGCGTGTGGCTGACCGATGACGTCTGCGTCCCGCGAACGCGGATCGCGGAGCTGATCAGCGGCTGCGAGCGGATCAGCGAGGAGGTCGGGCTGCGGATCGCCGTCGTCGGGCACGCCGGCGACGGGAACATGCATCCCACGATCGTCTACCAGCCCGACGACCCGGACGAGTTCGCCCGCGCGCACAAGGCGTTCGACGCGATCCTCGACGTGGGGCTGTCGCTGGGCGGCACGGTCACCGGCGAGCACGGCATCGGCAAGATCAAGCGCGAGTGGCTCGCCAGGGAGATCGGGCCGGTGGGCCTGCGCGTGCATCGGCAGATCAAACAGGCCCTGGACCCGGACAACCTCTTCAACCCGGGCTCGATGTTCTCCCTGGCCTGACGCGCAGGCGGGACCCGGGAGCCCGGCTGGGTCAGTCGCGGATACGCGGGATCTGCTGGGTGATCTCGGGGTCCGCCGCGGCAGCCGCGGCGGCGCCCTTCTTCTCGCGGCGGGCCTTGAGGTACTCGAGGGCGATCGGGACCACGGAGACGAGCACGATCACGATGAAGATCGCGTCGACGTTGTTCGCGATGAAGGGGATGTTGCCCAGCAGCGAGCCCAGCACGGTGATGCCCGCGGCCCACAGGATGCCGCCGATGACCGTGTAGGTGAAGTAGCGCTTCGGGTCCATCTTGCCGATCCCGGCGATCCAGGTGATGAACGTCCGCACGAACGGGACGAACCGCGCCAGCACCACGGCCTTCGGGCCGTGTTTCTCCAGGAACGCGTGGGTCTTGTCCACGTACTCCTGCTTGAAGATCTTGGAATCCGGCCGGTTGAACAGCTTCGGCCCCACGAAGTGCCCGATGTAGTAGCCGACGACGTTGCCCAGCAGCGCCGCCACCGTCACCAGGACGCACACCAGCCACAGCGACGCGTCGAGCGTGCCGTTCGCGATGAACAGGCCCGCGGTGAACAGCAGCGAGTCACCGGGCAGCACCGGGAAGATGCTGCTCTCGATGAAGATGATCAGGCAGAGCACGGCGATCACCGGCGTCGCCAGCCCGTGCAGGAGGTGCTGCGGGTCCAGCCACGACGGCAGGAGGGACATGGTCGTCACTGTGCTCTGGGCGAGAATCACACCGAAAACGGTACAGGGTGACCCTGAGTGCTTTCACAGGGAGGAACCGCAGGTAAGAGCCGCGTCAAACGAGCGTCAGCAAGCCGATCACCGAACCGGCCGCCAGTCCCAGCAGCAGCGCCAGCAGCAGGATCCAGTGCACCGGCAGCGGCGCGCCCGTCGTGGCCTGCGGGGCGCGGACCGTTTCGGCCTCGGGCACGGGGGCGGGGATCGGCTGCGCGAGGACCGGCTGAGTGGGGCCCGACTGGGTAGTGCTCGCCGGCGGGGGCGGGGTGGGCTGGGGTGGATCGCCCAGCTCCAGCGCCGCACGCTCCAAGGAGTCCGCGCCCGCGCCGGACAACAGCCCGTAGCGCGGCGGTAACTCCCCTTCGGTGGAGGAAGGCGCGACGAACGCGGCCGACCCCGTCACGGCGCTTTGCTCGGTGCTCTGCTCGGCGACGGGCGTGTGGTCGACCTGCGGCGCGAACACCGCCTGGGCGCGCAGGGCGTCGGCCAGCAGCCGCTCCGGGTCCTTCGGCTCGGTCATCCTGCGCGTCTCCCAGGGTCGGGCACGGGTCCTTACGTACTCAAGGTAGCCCGGCCGACCTCCGCGACCCACTCGCCCCGGCGCAGCACCTTCAGCGGTCGCAGGTCGTCGTCGAGCACGACGACGTCGGCGGCGAACCCGGTCCGCAGCGAGCCGGTCCGGTTCGCGATGCCGAGCAGCTCGGCCGGCCGTTCGGAGGTCGCGCGGACGGCGTCGAGGATGTGCAGCTTCGCGCCGAGCACCAGGTTCCGGAAGGCGTTGTCCATGGTGAGCGTGCTGCCCGCCAGCGAACCGTTGTCGGCCAGCGTCGCGACGCCGTCGTGGACGTCGACCTCCAGCCTGCCGAGGGTGTAGCGGCCGTCGGCGGCGTCCGTGGCCGACATCGCGTCGGTGATCAGCACGGTCCGGTCGCGCCCGGCGTGGGAGGCCGCGAGGTGCACCACGGTCGGATGCAGGTGCACGAGGTCGCAGATCAGCTCGATGGTGATGCGCTCGTCGTCGAGCAGCACCCCGACCGGGCCTGGCTCGCGGTGGTGCAGCGGGCGCATGCCGTTGAACAGGTGCGTCGCGACCGTGGCCCCGGCCTCGATGGCGGGCAGCAGCTGCTCCTCGACGCCGTCGGTGTGCCCGATCGCGGCGATCACCCCGGACTCGGCGAGCTGGCGGACGGCCTTGATGCCGCCGTGCAGCTCGGGTGCCAGCGTCACCATCCGGATCGCGCCCTGACCGGCACGCAGCAGCTTGTCCACGGTCCCGGTGTCCGGCTCCAGCAGCGCCATCGGATCGTGCGCACCGCAGCGGGCCTTGGAGATGAACGGCCCCTCCAGGTGAATGCCGGCGACGTCGCCCTGCTCGACCAGCTCACGCAGCACGGCGATCTGCTCACGCAGGATGTCGACGTGGTCGGAGACCAGGCTGGCGAGCATGGTCGTCGTCCCGTGCCGCCGGTGTGCCTGCACGGCGGTGTGCACCTCGTCCGGGGTGAGGGTGCTGAAGGACGCACCGCCCCCACCGTGACAGTGCGTGTCAATGAAGCCGGGGACGACCAGCGCCCCGGCGACGTCGACGGCGGGGCCCTCCGGCGGGGTCCCGGAACCCACACCGGCGATCCGCCCGTCGGAGACGGCCAGCCAGCCGTCGTCGAGTACACGGTCCGGGGCGGCAACGCGGCCGCCCGTGATCACGAAATCTCCGGCGCCTCTCACGCGCCCCAGCATATATTGGTCTGGACCAAGCATGGTGCCGCAACTCAGTGATCGGTGTGGTCCAACCGGGCTCAGTGTGGGGCCTGCATCGCCTTTTGCAGTGCTTCCAGCGCCCGGCTGGCGGTCGATTTAACCGTACCTTTGGAAATCCCGGCGGCTTCGGAGATCTCGGCTTCGCTTAGACCACCGTAGTAGCGCAGCACCAGCACCTCACGCTGGCGGGGCGGCAGCTTCGACAGCGCGCTGACGACGGCCTGGTGCTCGCTCGAGAGCATCGCCAGGCTTTCGGCCGAGCGCGCGTTCACCGCGTGTGGCGGAACGTATTCGCGTGCGGTTTTCCTGCGCCGCAACACACTTCGTGACCCGTTGACCACCGCGGTGCGCAGGTAGCCGACGGCGGCCGCCGCGTCCCGCAACCGGCCCCAGTTGCGGTGGAGCCCGGTGAAGGCCTCCTGGACGACGTCCTCGGCGGTCGCCGGCTCGTCCACGAGCAGGATCGCGAGGCGGACCAGCCGCATCCGATGCTGGCGGTAGAGGTCTTCGAGAGTCAGCGGCGCGGCCGGCTGCGGCGGTGGCGCCGGCCCGTCCAGGACACGCAGATGGCCGAGGGTCGCCTCGACACTGCGCTCCGCATTGCCTTCGAGCATGAACCCCTGCCTGTCTCGACCCCGGCCGTGCCGCGATTCCGGCACCTTCTCTGGCACGCCGTGCTGGCTCGGCGTGCCGCTGCGGTTTCACAGCGTTCGCACAGCTCCCGGCGCACGACCAGCCTATCGGGTCGGCCGGGCCCCGCCACCGATCGGATGCTGAGATTGCCCTCCCGTGCCCCGGTAACGTCACCAGCGTCACTGCCGCCCGACCCGGGAGATTCTCATGGCCTGGTACCTCGTCGAGATCCGCTACGTGCAGGAGAAGCTGGCGGAGGTACGGCCGCGGCACCGGGAGTTCCTGCAGGGGCTCGCCGAACAGGGCCGGGTCGCGGTCGCGGGCCCGCTCGGCGACGGCACCGGCGGCATCACGCTCTACCAGGCCGAAGACGAGACGTCCCTCACGGAGCTGATCAACCAGGACCCGTATCACCTCGAAGGGGTGGTGGCCGAGCGCACGGTGCGGGAGTTCAAGCCGGTCATCGGCGCCTGGCTGCCCGAAGAGTCCTGAAAGTCTGGAAAATCGTGCTGGGCTACAGCTCCAGCGCGGCGTCGCCGCGATCGACGCAGATCCGCACCGAGCCGCCGCCGACGGCCGGAACCGCGCAGGTTCCGCAGAAGCCTTGGCGGCACGAATAGGGCACATCGGGCATAACGTCCCGTACAACGTCCAGTGTGGACCGATCCGCGGGCACGTCCAGCAGCAGGCCGGACCGGCGGAGCTCGACCCGGAACGGTTTCCCGCCCACGATCGGCGGCGTCGAGAACCGCTCGAAGTACACCGCCGAGGCGCCGGTCATCGCCAGGTCCACCCGGACGCCGGTGATCATCGGCACCGGCCCGCAGCAGTACACCGACGCCCCGTCTCGTACCCCTTCAAGCAGTTCCGCGCCCGAGGCGGGGATGCCGTACTCGGTGTCCGGCCGGATCCAGACGCGCTCCTCGTCGTAGACGGCCAGCTCGTCGAGGAAGGGCATCGACGCGCGGGAGCGTCCTGTGTAGACAAGCCGCCAGTCGGCGCCGAGCGCGTCGGCCCGGCGCACCATCGGCAGGATCGGCGTGATGCCGATCCCGCCCGCGACGAACAGATAGTGCGGCGCGGTCACGAACGGGAAGGCGTTCCGTGGTCCGCGCACGGTCACCTTCGCGCCCGCGCACAGCGTGTGCGCCTCGGACGACGCGGTGCCGATCCGGCGCACCGCGATCCGATAGGCCGTGCGGTCGTCGGGATCCCCGCACAGCGAGTACTGCCGCATCGCGCCGGAAGGCAGCACGAGGTCGATGTGCGCACCCGGCCGCCACGCGGGAAGCAGTCCGCCCGCAGGCGGGACCAGCCGCAGGCTCACGACTTCGTCGGCCTCGGCGTGCACGGCGTCGACCCGCAGCGTCAGGTTCCGGTCCACGGCGCGGACCGGGGCGCGACGGCGTCCGCTGAACTCGCTGAGCCGCCGGTACACCGCGGCCGCACCGGCCAAAAGGGACAGTGCGCGGTCGGTGCCCGGCCGGCCGTCGAGCCGTTGCGGGAGGCTCACTTCGGCGCGTCGGCCGCCTGCGCGGCCGGCGAACTCGCCAGATAGGCCACGGCCTGTTCGGTGTTGCCCGTTTCGGTCGGGTGGTAGCTCCGGCGGAAGTACGGCCGGATTTCCCGCAGCAACTGCCTTCCGGTGGGCAACAGGCCCTTCTTGGCCGCCTTGCGGTAGGCGCGGAAACTCGCCTTGCCCGGCGACGTCGGGTCGTTGCGCATCAGGAACCTGGTGCCCCGCACGAAAATCCACGCCAGTGCCGGGGTCACCACGGCCATGCTGCGTACGCGGCGCGTGTAGCGCTGGTCGAGATGGCGGAACAGGTCGTAGGCGACGGACCGGTGTTCGACCTCTTCGGCGCCGTGCCAGCGCAGCAGGTCCAGCATCGTCGGGTCCGCGCCTGCCTCGTCCAGCGCCTTCGCGTCCAGGACCCACTGGCCGAGGAACGCGGTGTAGTGCTCGATCGCGGCGATGACGCCGAGCCGCTCGACAAGCCATTCCTCGGCGGCCTTGCCGGTCAGGTCACGATCGCCGAGCAGCTTGCGGAACAGCCATTCCATCTGCGCGATGTACGGCCGTACGTGCAATCCGGCGGCTTCGAGGTGCGCCGCCGCGCCGTCGTGTGCCTCGGCGTGCATCGCCTCCTGGCCGATGAAGCCGAGGACGTCCTCCTTGAGCCGCTCGTCGCGGATCAGCGGCACGGCCTGCTTGAACACCTCGACGAACCAGCGCTCGCCCTCGGGTAGCGCGATGTGCAGCACGTTGATCGTGTGGGTCGCCTGGGGCTCGCCGGGAATCCAGTGCATCGGCAGCGACGCCCAGTCGAACTTGACGTCGCGCGCGTGCAGGACGATCTGCTCGTGGTCCTCCGCCGACGTATTTCCTCCCGCGGAGGCGGCATTGGACGCTGCCGCGGTGGTCACCGAGCCCGTCCGGAAAGCTCGTAGTCGCTCGGGTCGACCTTGCGGGTCTCCAGCCAGTAGCGCCAGGTGAACCCGGGCCAGATCGTGCGGTTGACGCCCTTCGCGTCCAGGTACCAGCTCTTGCAGCCACCCTGGGTCCAGACGCCCTTGACGAGCTTGTCCTGGATCTCGGCCTGGAACTGGTCCTGCACGCTGGGCCGGACGTTCAGCGCCGCGGCGTCGCGCGAGTCGGCGAGCTTGATCGCGTCGACGACGTACCGGGACTGCGATTCGATCATGAACACCACGGAGTTGTGGCCCAGCGCGGTGTTCGGGCCGAGCAGGAAGAACAGGTTCGGGAAGCCGGAGACCGTGATGCCCTTGTGGGTCTCCAGTCCGTTGGTGGCCCAGGTCTTGGCGAGACTCCTGCCCTCGACACCGGTGATGTCCAGGTATTCCAGCGCGTCGGTGACGTGGAAGCCGGTGCCGTAGATGATCGCGTCGACCTCGTGCTCGACACCGGCGCCGTCGACGACGCTGTTGGCCTTGACCTCGCGCACCCCGCTCGTCACGACGTCCACATTGGACCGGTTGAGCGCCGGGTAGTAGTCGTTGGAGATCAGGACTCGCTTGCAGCCCATGGTGTAGTCCGGGGTGACCTTGCGGCGCAGCGCGCGATCCTTGACGCCCTTGGCGATGTGCCGCCGCGCGATCAGCTCGCCAGCCTTCATGATCGCGGGATGGCCGTTGAAGCCGATCGCCCGCGCTTCGAGCAGCCAGTAGAGCGCGTTGCGGTACGCGCGCTGCGTGCCCGGCACGCGCCGGAACAGCGTCTTCGCCCAGCCGGGCATCGCGTGGTCGGGCTTGGGCATGATCCACGGCGGCGTCCGCTGGAACAACGTCAGCTCCGCGACGTCCGGCGCGATCCGCGGCACGAACTGGACGGCGCTGGCGCCGGTGCCGACGACGGCGACCTTCTTGCCCTTCAGGTCGTACTCGTGGTTCCACTGCGCGGAATGCCACTTCTGGCCCTTGAACTTCTCGATCCCCGGCAGCTTCGGGATCTGCGGGATGTGCAGACCGCCGACGCCGGAGACGAGGAACTGCGCGGAGAACTCCTGACCGGTCTTGGTCTCCACGGTCCAGCGGCGCTCACCGTCGTCCCAGTGTGCCCCGGTGATCTCGATGCCGAAGCGGATCTTCTCGCGCAGCCGGTACTTGTCCGCGACGCCCTTGAGGTAGTCGAAGATCTCCGGCTGCGGCGAGAACGACCGCGACCAGTCCGGGTTCTGCTCGTACGAGAAGGAGTACATGTGCGACTGCACGTCGCAGGCGCAGCCCGGGTACGAGTTGTCGCGCCAGGTGCCACCCACCTCGTCGGCCTTCTCCAGGATCACGTAGTCCCGGATACCGGCCTTTTCGAGCTGGATCGCCTGGCCGAGCCCGGAAAACCCGGTGCCAACGATCACGACCTTGAAGCGTTCGGTCATCTTGACGGCCTCCGCTGCGACGCTTTTACGTGCCAGGTGCTCCGTCTATGACGTTACCTCAAGTAACAGTTACTTCCAAGTACTCCCTACTCGTCAGTACCTCCAAAGTCAGTACGTGCCGCCGAGCTTCGTGTGGTCCCAGCTCGCGGTCTTGGTCGGTCGCAGGATCAGGCCGATCCGCTTCGGGGCCTGGCCGCCGATGAACGTCGCCAGCTCGTCCGGAACGGGGTCGCCGGGCTTCGCGCCGGCGTAGCGCTGCATCAACGCGATACCCATTTGGGTGACCTCGGCGGTGTCCTCGACGATCTCGACGTCCGCCTCGAACGAGACCCCGCGCAGCCGCTCGTAGGAGTCGCCGTCCTCGACGAGCACGGTCGCCTGTGGCAGGCGGTAGAGGTTCTTCGCCTTCTGCGACGTGCGATAGGTCCAGGTCGCGACGCCGTTTTCGTGCGGGTAGTACCACAGCGGCGCCAGGTGCGGGCGGCCGTTGGGGCCGATGCTGGCGACGTTGATGACCTTCTGTCCGGCGAGGTAGTCGCGGACCTCGTCTTCGGTCATCCTGATCTGATCGCGACGCGACACGTGCACCTCCAAGGCTGGCTGAAGGGGACTTTCGTCGCATTACATGCGGCGAAGGGCGCCTTCGTCGCATCGCATCGGAGGAAAGTCCCCTTCAGCTCACGGGGACTGTTGTCAGGTGGTCAACTGTGCCCCGCGGGTGGCCTGCTGTCGAGATCAAGACCGTTTCGTCGCCGCCCGGCCGCCGTGCCCGGTGACGGATGCTTCGTACGCCCCGCGCGCCTTGACGTCTTCCAGTGCGGCCTTGTCCGCGGCCGGGACGCGGCTGCGCGAGCCGATCTCGATGATCGGCGGCAGGAACGCGCGGAGCAGCTTGAGCCCGCCGACCCAGCGCGGCACGTGGATCGTCCTGGCGCGCCGGAGGATGCCCGCTTCGAGGTCGTCGAGCGCCACGTTCAGCGGATACGTCTTGCCGATCAGGCCGGGCATACTCGCGCGGAGCTTGCCGAACACCGGATGCGCGTCGGCGCTTTCGACGAGGTCGGTGCGGATCCACGTCGGATGCGCGACGCCGACCTTGACGCCGAGATGCGCGACCTCGGCGCGGAGGCTGTTCGAGAACGCCTCGACGCCGGCCTTCGCGGCGGCGTAGTTCGCCATGCCCGGCGCGTGGGTGATCGCGGCCAGCGAGGAGATCGCGAGCAGGTAGCCACGACGCTCGACGACGTGCGGCAGTGTGACGCGGAAGGTGCGCCAGACGCCGAGCAGGTCGACTTCGATGACCTTCTCGAACGCGGCCGGGTCCACCGAGCGTACGAAGCCCGCGGTCGCGATCCCGGCGTTGGCGATGACGATGTCGATCCCGCCGAAGCGCTCGACGACCCCGGCGGTGGCCTTCTCCAGCGCGGCCCAGTCGGTGACGTCGGCTTCCCACGAGTGCGCGTGGGGCCCGATCCGGTCGGCGACCTTCTGCTGTTCGGCGGCTTCGAGCCCGACGAGCGCGACCTTCGCCCCGCGCGCGGCGAGCCGTTCCGCGAGTCCGGCGCCGATGCCGCGGGCGGCCCCGGTGATCAGGACGACCTTGCCTTCGACCTTTTTCGGGCCGGTGAGCAGCGAAAAGGGATTGGCCACGATGCCTCCTCGGTTCCTGTGGCGGCACCGTACCGCAACCTACCCCGAGTAAGCTACTAGAAAGTAAGTTAGCCGACCCGGGCAGAAAACCGGCTTCTCCGGTGTTGGCCACGAGCATGGGTATCGAACTGGGCAGGATCGGCATCTGGCGGCACGAGTTCACTCCCGAACTCGCCGTCGAACTGGAGAAACTGGGTTACGGCGCGCTCTGGGTCGGCGCGTCCCCCTCGGGAGACCTGGAAGCGGTCGAACGGCTGCTCGACGCGACCGAACGGATCGTGCTGGCGACCGGCATCGTCAACATCTGGAAGGACGACGCCGAAACGGTCTCGGCGTCCTATCGGCGGATCGCCGCCAAGCACCCGGACCGCTTCCTGCTCGGCATCGGCGCGGGACACCGCGAGCACACGCAGGAGTTCACCAAGCCCTACGCCGCGCTGGTCGACTATCTCGACGTGCTGGACAAGGGCGGCGTCCCGGTCGAGGCGCGGGCATTGGCGGCACTCGGCCCGAAGGTGGTCAAGCTGGCCGGAGATCGTTCCGCGGGCGCGCACCCGTACCTGACGACGCCGGAACACACCCGGCAGGCGCGGGAAATCCTCGGCGAAGGTCCGCTGCTGGCGCCGGAACACAAGGTCGTGCTGGAGACCGATCCGGTCAAGGGCCGTGAAATCGGGCGTGCGACCGTGAAGTTCTACCTCGGCCTCGCCAACTACACCGCCAATCTGCGCAAGCTCGGCTTCACCGACGAGGATCTCGCCGGGGAGGGCAGCGACCGGCTGGTCGACGCGCTCGCCCTGCACGGCGACGCCGGGACGATCGCCGCCGGAATCCGCGCGCACCTCGACGCGGGCGCCGACCACGTGACGGTCCAGGTGCTCGGCGAGGACCCGCTGCCGGGCTACCGCGCCCTGGCCGAAGTCCTGCTCTGACGTTCCGTGGGGGCCTCCTCGAGGGAGTCTGCGTCCCTTGAGGAGGCCCCCACGGACCTTGACGGGAAACGGTTTGGCGGCGGGGGACGCGGCCAGAGCAGACTGGTGGGCAGGACCAGACTGGGAGGCTGCGATCTTGTCCACCGACAACTACGTCGAACCGATCCTCGCCGCGCTCGCCACCGATCCGGATCGCGTGGTCAGCCGTCAGGACGGCGGCGAAACTTTCACGCGTGGTGAATTCGCCGTGCTGATCTACCGCTTCGCCCGCGTGTTCGCCGAGCACGGTGTCCGTCCGGGCGCCACCGTCACGCTGTTGTCGCCGAATCGCGCCGAAGTCCTCGCCGCGCGCTACGCCGCCGGGCTGCTCGGCGCCCGTGTCGTGTCGCTCTACGAGGGCATCGCCGCGGCGACCCAGGCCGTCATAGTGTCCGATGTGGACACCGACCTGCTCGTGGCCGATCCCGCGTTGTCCGCCACCGTCACCGAAATCCTGGCGACGGCGCCGGTCAAGGCGGTGCTCGGCTTCGGGCCCGGTTCGCCAGGTGCCGATCTGCTCGCTCTCGCCGAGGCGGCGGCCTCCACCGTGCTGGAGCCGTATCCGGTCTCCCCGGATGACATCTTCAGTATCCGCCACACCGGCGGGACCACGGGACATCCCAAGGGAATCGTGCTGCCGTTCCGGTCCCCGCTGGCGCTGGTCGACTTCGCGAGGTCGGTGTCGCCCGAGTCCGGCAAGGTCCAGCTGGTCTTCACGCCGCTCGGGCACATGGCGGGCTCCATCGTCGACGCCGTCTTCGTCAGTGGCGGTGAACTCGTGCTGCGGCAAGGGTTCGACGCGGCCGCCGTGCTGGCGGCGGTCGAGCGGTACCGCGTCACCGATCTCCTCGTGCTGCCACCGCACCTCTACGCGCTGATGGACCACCCGGCGGTCGACAAGCACGACCTGTCCAGTCTTCGGCAGATCGGCTACGGCGGATGCCCGGCTTCCCCCGGTCGGCTCGCCGAAGCCGTCGACAGGTTCGGCCCGGTTCTCCTGCAGGTGTACGGCGCCACCGAGGCCGGGGGCATCGCCTTCCTCGGCCCCGAGGAACACGCCCGCCCCGAATTGCTCGCCACCGTGGGAAAACCGCATCCGGCCACCACGATCGCCATCCGCGACCCGGAAGGCCGTGATCTGCCGGCCGGCGAGCCCGGCGAGATCTGCGTCCGGTCACCGCTGGGCGGGCTCGGGTACTGGCGCGATCCCGAGGCCACCGCGCGGGTGTGGCGGGACGGCTGGGTGCACACCGGCGACGTGGGCTTCTTCGACGAGGAGGGCTATCTGCACCTGGCCGGGCGGATCAAGGACATCATCATCGTGGTCGGCGGGCACGTGTACCCGGTGGAACTGGAGGAGGTCCTCCTCGGCCATCCCGCGGTCGGCGCGGTGGCGGTGTACGGCGTCGCCGACGCGGACCGCACGGAACGGGTCCACGCGGCGATCGTGCCCAAACCGGGGCAAACCGCCGAACTCGGTGAGCTGCGCGAGTTCGTCACCGAGCGGCTGGGGGCGATGTACGCGCCCCACGAGGTCCACGTGGTCGAGGAGATCCCGCTCACCGACGCGGGCAAACCCGACCTGAAACTCCTGCGCGCGAAAGCGGGATAACGTCCTTTCGGGCGGCCTTGGCGGAATTTTCCGTCGTATGGCGGCGAATTCCTTGAGTTCAAGTTTACTTGAAGGTCCACCCTGGTTCGTGATCTTGAACCAGGGAGGAACCCATGACCGGTAACTACGTCGCCTCGATCCTCGCCGCCCTCGCCGTCGAGCCGGACACCGTGGTGTGTGTCCGGCCCGACGGCACCGAGGTGCGCCGGGGCGAGCTGGCCGCGCTCGTCCACCGGATGGCGCGCGGGCTGGCCGCGCACGGCGTCGGACCGGGCTCGACCGTGACGACGTTGTCCGCCAACCGGGTCGAAATGCTCGCCGCGCGGTACGCCGTCAGCCTGCTCGGCGCCCGCGTCGTCAACCTGTACGAGGGGATCGCGCCGTCGGTCCAGACCGCCATTGTGTCCGATGTGGACACTGATGTGCTGCTCGTCGACCCGGATCTCGCCGTCCGCGCCAAGGAACTCGGCGAGCACCCGGCGATGGAGCTCACGTTCGACGACCTGCTCGCCTCAGGCGCGGACGCGACACCGGTGGCGCCGCATCCGGTCGGCGAGGAGGACGTGTTCTGCATCCGGCACACCGGCGGCACCACCGGGCACCCCAAGGGGATCCCGTGGAGTTTCCGCACGCACGCCGGAATCGTCGAGTTCATGAGCACCTACATCAGCCCCGACACCGTCCAGCTCGTCTGCACCACGCTCGCGCACATCGCCGGGCAGAGCGCCGACGCGATCATCCTGGCCGGTGGTCGGCTCGTGCTGCTCTCCCGGTTCGACGCGGGCAAGGTGCTCGAGGCGATCGAGCGGTATCGGGCCACCGACCTGATCGTGCTGCCACCGCTGCTCTACGCGCTGATGGACCACCCGGCGATCGACGAGCACGACCTGTCCAGCCTGCGGCAGATCAACTACGGCGGTTGCCCCGCCTCACCGGAGCGGATCAAGACCGCGATGCAGCGGTTCGGGCCGGTGCTGGCCCAGGCCTACGGGACCAACGAGGCGGGCGGCATCGCGCTGTTGAGCCCGGAGGAACACCAACGGCCCGAGCTGCTCGAAACCGCGGGACGACCCCTGCCCGGTATCGAGGTGGCGATCCGGGACGAGCGGGACCGGGATCTCCCCGCCGGTGAGCGCGGCGAGGTCTGCGTGAAGTCCGCGTCCAGCGCGACGCACTACTGGCGCAATCCCGAGCTGACCGCCCAGGTGTTCCGCGACGGCTGGGTGCACACCGGCGACGTCGGCTTCCTGGACGAGGAGGGCTATCTGCATCTGAGCGGGCGGATCAAGGACATGATCATCGTGGTCGGCGGGCACGCGTACCCCGGCGAACTCGAAGAGGTTCTGCTCGGGCATCCCGCTGTCGCGCAGGTCGCGGTGTACGGCGTATCCGACGAGGACCGGATGGAGCGCATCCACGTCGCGGTGTCGCCGGCGCCCGGCCGGACGCTCACGATCGAGGAGGTCCGCGAGTTCGTCACCGAGCGGCTCGGGGCGATGTACGCACCGCACGCGCTGCATCTGGTCGACGAGATTCCGCTCACCGACGTCGGCAAGCCCGACCTGAAGCTGCTGCGGGCCGCTGCGGGATGATGTGGGCGAGGCCATGGGACCGGTGTGCCGTGCCGGTCCACCTCGTACGATGCGCCCGAGAGCCAGAGCCCTTCCGAGGAGGACAACGATGCCCATCGCCACCCCCGAGGTCTACGCGGAGATGCTCGACCGGGCCAAGGCGAACGAGTTCGCCTACCCGGCCATCAACGTGACCTCGTCGGAAACCTTGAACGCCGCGATCCGCGGGTTCGCCGAGGCGGAGAGCGACGGCATCATCCAGTTCTCCACCGGCGGCGCCGAGTTCGCGTCCGGCCAGAAGGTCAAGGACATGGTCACCGGCTCGGTCGCGCTGGCCGAGTTCGCGCAGGTCGTCGCCGCCAAGTACGACGTCAACGTCGCCCTGCACACCGACCACTGCCCGAAGGACAAGCTGGACGGCTTCGTCCGGCCGCTGATCGAGATCTCGGCGGAGCGGGTCAAGAACGGTCAGCACCCGCTGTTCCAGTCGCACATGTGGGACGGCTCGGCGATCGACCTCGACGAGAACCTGGAGATCGCCCAGGAGCTGCTCGCCAAGGCGGCCGCCGCGAACATCATCCTCGAGGTCGAGATCGGCGTCGTCGGCGGTGAAGAGGACGGCGTCGCGCACGACATCAACGAGAAGCTGTACACCGCCGAGGGTGACTTCCTGAAGACGATCGACGCGCTCGGCTCCGGCGAGAACGGCCGCTACCTGCTGGCCGCGACCTTCGGCAACGTGCACGGCGTGTACAAGCCGGGCAATGTCAAGCTGCGCCCGGACGTGCTCAAGGGCGGTCAGGAAGCGGCCGCCAAGAAGCTGGGCCTCGCGGCCGGGTCGAAGCCGTTCGAGCTGGTGTTCCACGGCGGATCCGGTTCGCTGCCGGAGGAGATCCGCGAGGCCGTGTCGTACGGCGTGGTGAAGATGAACGTCGACACCGACACGCAGTACGCGTTCACCCGCCCGATCGCGGACCACTTCTTCAAGAACTACGACGGCGTGCTGAAGATCGACGGCGAGGTCGGCAACAAGAAGGTCTACGACCCGCGCAGCTACCTCAAGGCCGCGGAGGCCGGCATGGCCGCCCGCGTCGTCGAGGCCGCCCAGTCCCTCGGCTCGGCGGGCAACAAGCTGAGCTGAAGGGGACGTTCCTCGCGTTAGACGAGCTGAAGGGGACTTTCCTCGCATCGCATGCGACGAAAGTCCCCTTCAGCTATTTGCGGAGCCGGAGCGCGGGCAGCCTGGTCGCGGCGGCCCACAGCGCGAAGACGCCGACGAGCGCGACCCCTGCCGTCCAGTACGCGAGCGGTGGCGCGGACTCGGTGTGCGCGTCGCCGAGGATCCACGGCCGGAACTGCGCCTGCAGCCACAGCGCGCCGTAGCCGAACGCGGTGACCAGCAGGGCGCCGATCCCGGCGGTGAGCAGCACGTGCTCGCGGCCGATGCGGTAGGCGACGTCGATCGCGAGGCCGACCGCGAGCAGGTAGAACGGCACGGTCGACACCGGGAAGCCCATGCCGAGCAGGAGCGGCCACATCACCGCGCGGTAGGCCACGTACGCGGCCGCGACCGTCGTCGCCGCCCAGCGGGTCCCGACGGTCTTGCGGGCGAGCGCGAGGATCAGCGCCATCACGCCGATGCCCCACAGCGGGTAGACCCACTCCGGGATCGGCATCGTGAAGTGCAGGACCGCCGTCCGGTCGACGGGGTGGCCGATCTGGTTCGCGGCGAAGTCCAGCAGCGTCGGCTCGGCCTCCGGCGTCCCGCGCTCCCAGGCCCGCAGCCCGAGGATGCCGTACTCCTGCTGGCCGTTGGGGAAGAACGTGTTCTCCAGGAAGAACGCCCACAGCGCGAGCAGCACGCCGGTGCGGAACCTGCCGGGCTTCGACAGCTTCAGCCAACCGTCGAGCACCCCGGCCTGCATGATGCCGGTGCCCAGGTACAGCATCATGTGCGACGGGCTCCACGCGGTCAGGTCGAGGCCGTTGACGCGGTGGTTGATGACGTCGAGCGGCGCGGCGACCAGGAACACGACGAGCCCGATCTGCATCAGCCGCAGCGAGCGCTTGTCACAGCCCATGCCCGTGTAACTGTGGATCGCCACCAGCACCAGGATGATCACGGTGCCGACGGTGTTGATCAGGTGGGGCGGGGCGAGGTCGTCCCGCAGCCACATGAAATGCCACGACATGTCCCACGACGAGCCGAGCAGCTTGAAGGCGAACGCGGCCAGCCACATCCCGTAGCAGAAGCGCAGCACCCAGTCCGGCGTCGGCGTGCCCGGTGCGCCGCGGTGCCAGTGCCGCTGGAAGAACAGCTTCGTCTTCCCGATCGGACCGCGGGGAACGACGTCCGGTCCGAGGGCCCCGGTGACGTCTCCTGCCTTTGTCATGGGGGCCATCATCCCTGCTCATCCGGACGTCCGGGCGGAAAACGTGGCAGATACCGCGAAAACCAGGGTTCACCCGTAGGGGTGGCGGATTTGCCTCGGACCCGCCAGGGACGGCATGGTGTCCGGCCATGATGCCCAAACGTGTTGTCGCCGCGGTGGTCATCGCCGCGCTCGTGCTCGCCGGTGGCGGCGTGCTCGGGAGTCTCTTCTTCTAGGCCGGTGAGGGTCTGGGCAGAATGGCGGGTATGACGCACGCCAACCTGCTCGGCCCCGAGCCGACGCTGCTGCCCGAGCACACCGCCGCACAGGCCGCGCTGGCCGCCGGGACCGATCCGGCGACCGTCGCCGCGGAGCACCCGTATTTCAGCGAGGCGTGGGCCGCGCTGGCCGAGAAGGCCCTGGACGCGGACGACGCCGTCGCCGCGTACGCCTACGCCCGCACCGGCTACCACCGCGGCCTCGACCAGCTGCGCCGCGCCGGCTGGAAGGGCTTCGGCCCGGTGCCGTGGTCGCACCGCCCCAACCAGGGCTTCCTGCGCGCGCTGGCGGCGCTGGCCCGTGCCGCGGGCAAGATCGGCGAATCCGAGGAGTACGACCGCTGCCGCCAGTTCCTGACCGACTCCGACCCGGCCGCCGCCGAAGCCACCGGCCTCGCCTGACGCGCCCCCGGGTCACAATGCTCTGAAGGCCACCATGAGGGACTTGAACGCCCTCATGGTGGCCTTCAGAGACTTGAGATCAAGCCACCGCGGCGAGTGCGGGTGACGCGACCGAGCCGACCACGCGATTGCGTCCGCCATGTTTGGCGGCGTAAACGGCCGCGTCGGCGGACGCCATCACCTCCTCCACACTGGACCCGTCGAGCGGATACGACGCGACGCCGATCGACGCCGTCTGGCGTTGGATCGCCACCGTTTCGCCCTCGTTGGTCCTGGTGTCGATAACGAGTTCGCTGACCCGCTGCCGGATCCGCTCGGCCGTCACGATGGCGTCCTCTTTGGACGTCGCGGGCAGGAGCGCGACGAATTCCTCACCGCCGAAGCGGCCGACGAGATCGTGCGCCCTGGTCTCGGCCTTCACCACCGCGGCGACCGCCTTGAGGACGTCGTCACCCGCGAGGTGGCCGTAGGTGTCGTTGATGCGCTTGAAGTGGTCGAGGTCGATCATGAGCGCGCCGAAACCGCCCCCCTCGCGCTCGGCGCGGGAAATCTCCCGCTGCGCACCGTCCTGCCAGGTCGTGGCGTTGAGCAGTTGCGTCTTCTGGTCCGTGGTCGCCAGTTCCTCGAGCCGCTTGACCAGCACGGACCGCTGCAGCACGTACAGCGGCAGGATCACCAGCACCGAGAGCAGCGGCTCGTTCTGCAGCACCATCACGAGCAGGCCGCCGACGCACAAAGTGGACAGTTCGAGCAGGTTGTCGTCCATTCCGCCGAGGCATGATTCAGGCGTCGCGGATTCGGGCTCGGCGAGGTAGAGGCCGAGACCGGTGAGCGCGGTGTTGACGACGAAGAAGGCGAGCGCGGCGGCGCAAACAATCGTGACTCCGTTGGTGGCGGGCAGAAAATCCCCCACGAGCCCTGCCGTACATCCGGAGAGGATCATCGTCGTCGCGTTGGCCGCGACGCGGTGCGGCTGCGCGGGGCGGATGCCCTGCCAGCTACGCAGTGCCATGTAGACGTACAGGACGACGCCGAGCGCGGCGACGAGGTGGGCGGGCAGCAGCAGGCCGCCGGGGAGCAGCCACACCGACGTCATGTTGACGTGGGGGCCATTGCTCAGGATGCGGCGCTGGCGCTCGATACGGCGGGTGACTTCGGACTGTGTCACCGCGAGCGCGGCCAGCAGCGCGAAGAGTCCGACATGCTTCCACGTGACCGGAATCACCAGCGTGCTGACTGCGGTCCAGACAAGCGTCACGGCCAGTGCGCTCAGTGTCGCGGCAATCCAGCGGCGCGGCCGTGACCACAGCGCCCACTCGGCAACACCAGAAATCACTCGTTGTCCAGTGTGTTCCCCCGATGTGACCATTTTTCCCCCAACCCCTTGCGCGGGTGTCCGGTTACAAAACACTCACGCACAGTTTCAGCCCGTTCGCCGCCTGTCCACAAGGGCTTTGAGTGTGTACTTTTTCCCTGACGCCGGAGTGAAGGGTGGCCAGCGATGCGCGGCAAAGACCAGTGACCGCAAGCGCACCGCAGAGGTCGCGCAGGTAGAGCCTCACGCGCGGGGCACGTTAGGCGTGTTCGGCGCGTGCGGCTTCTTCATCGATCCAGCGGCTCGGCTCCGCGAGCACGGCCCGCTGCCACGCGAGTGCCAACGGCACCGTCAGCACGATCCCGGCGACCCCGAAAATGCCGACGGTCGTCTGGGCGCTGACCTGATCGGCGAGGATACCGCCGATCAGCGGGCTGATGCCCATCATCGTGGTCAGCCCGGTGTTGGACAGGCCCATCGCCTGCGCCCGGTGCTCGTCCGGCACCGCGAGCGTCAAGGACGCCGTGGCCTGCAGCAACGCCACCGTGCCGAAGCCGCCGGACACGATGAACAGCACGATCGACACGACCGGCCCCGGCTGCAGGAAACAGAGCAACAGCGGAACAGCGGTGAGCGCGGACAGTGGTCCGATGAGCTTCGGCCGCACCCGCGCGGGCACCCACCGGGTGTAGACGAAGGTGAAGATGACGCTCCCGATCGGGTCGGCCGCCAGCAGCAGGCCGATCACCTGCGGGCCACCGCCCGACGCCGAGACGTAGGGCGCCGCGATCCCCTCGTAGACCGGGAGCAGGCCCATCAGCCAGGTGAAGATCACCAGCGTGCGCAGCGCGGAGTTGGCGAACGCGATCCGGCCACCCGCGCCGAGGCTCGCGAAGAACGACTTGCGTTTTTCCTTGCTCGGCGCCGCGGCGGGCCGCGCGTGGACGCCGAACCGGACGAACGCCGCCGAAAGGACGAAGGTCACCGCGTCGAGCACCAGGGCCAGTCGTGGGTCGAGCGCGGTGAGCAGCGCGCCGCCGCCGGCGAAGCCGAGCAACTGTGCCGATTGGACGGTCATGCTGCGGATGCCCATGCCGACCACGAACCGGTCGCCCTCGAGCACCTGCGGCAGCAGCGCCAGCTGGGACGCCTTGAACGGCGGGTTCAGCAGGGAAACCGCGCCGACCAGCACACACATCGCCCAGAACGGCAGCCCCGGGATCGCGACCAGCAGGATCAGCGCGGCCCGCATCAGGTCGACGGTGACCATCACGCTGCGGCGCGGGAAGCGGTCGGCGAGGCCGGTGAGGAAGACGCCGCCGAGCAGTGAAGGCGCGTACGTCAGCGCGTACGTCAGACCGGTGAGCGTCGCGGAATTCGTGCCGGTGAACACCAGGATCGACAGCGCCACCCTGGCGAGCTGGTCGCCCGCGATCGACAACAGCTCCCCGAACCACAGCGCTCGGAATTCGGGAACGCCGAAAACCTCGCGGAATGTGACCCGGGCCGACGGTGGTGCCATGCTTTTCTCCCCGGCTTCGTGTGCAGACCGTACTGCACCGGTGACCAGGTGGAGACCTGCGGGGGCTAGTCGTCACCACCTAGTCACGATAAGTGAGTTGCCGGGGTCAGTGTCTCGTGTGGCGTTGGTGAATCTCTAGGTTCTTTCGCCGGTATCTCGCCTGCTACCGAAGTTTTCCGATCGCAGACGTTCGGTAATCGTGATCAAGAACCTCTTGATCACCCGTCGACGGCGAGCGCGTCCGGCGCCGGTGTGCCGGTGGCTGTCCGTTCGGCGTCACGCTTCGCGACTTCTTCGCGGACGATCGGGATGACGTGGCGGCCGAAGTCGATCGTGTCGCCGAGCATGTCGTAGCCGCGCGCGGACAGGATGTCGACGCCGAGGTCGTAGTAGTCCAGCAAGGCCTGCGCGACCGTCTCCGGCGTCCCGACCAGCGCGTTCGAGTTCCCCGCGCCGCCGGTCGCGGTCGCGGTCGGCGTCCAGAGCGCGCGGTCGAACCGCTCGCCGCGCTCGGCGATCTCGAGCAGCCGCTGGGAACCGGTGTTCTCCGGATCGGTCAGCCGGTGGCGCCGGGTCAGCGGCTGACCGCCCGCGGTGCGTTCCTTGATCGCGCCGACCGTGCGATACGCCTTCTCCCAGGCGAGTTCCTCGGTGGGCGCGATGATCGGGCGGAACGCGACCTGGATGCGCGGGACCTCGCCGCGGCCCGCCGCCTTCGCGGCCTTGGCGACGGCTTCGATCTGCTCTGCCGTCTGCGCGAGCGGCTCGCCCCACAGGCAGTAGATGTCGGCTTCGGCGCCACCGGCGGCGTACGCGGCCGGCGACGATCCGCCGAACGACACGTTCGGCCTCGGCTGCTGGACCGGACGGATGTCGCTGACGAAGTCGGCGAAGCGGTAGTACTCGCCTTCGTGGTCGAACGGCTCCGACGAGGTCCACGCGCGCTTGACGATCCGGATGTACTCGCGGGTGCACGAGTCGCGGAACACCACACGTGTCCCCGTGCACGCCCTACCCGCCCCTGAACAGGGCGTACGGGAGGGAGCGAGCATGACGGCAATTGCGCAGCGTGAGAGGCGCCTACGGGCTTGCCTGTACCTGCGAATTTCAGATCTTACGGACACCACTACGTCTATCCCGCGCCAAGAGATCAAGTGCACCGCGCGAGCTGAGTTGATCGGTGCAACGGACATCGTCGTCCGTAAGGACGAAGACAAGTCCGGCTACCACGCCCACGTCGTACGGCCCGGATTTGACCAAGCGTTGGCGGATCTTCGCGCACGCCGCGTGGATGTCTTGATCGTGTTCAAGGTCGACCGCGCGACCCGGCAAGGTATCCCGCAGGCGTCGGAGATCATCCGAGTTGTCTACGAGACGGGATGTCGCTTTATCTCCATCGCGGACGGCATCGACTCCGAAAACATCGGATGGGAGCTTCAACTTTCGTTCGCCGCCCACCAAGCGCGTGAGGAGTCTCGGAGCACCTCGACACGCGTCGGTGACCTACGCGTCTACGAGCGCGACAACGGACGTTGGCTTGGAGCGCGTCCGTGCGGCTCCCTCGTGACGGATGACCGAAAGCTTGTGAAGCACCCGGTGGAGGCCCCCATGCTGCGGGAAGCTGTCGACCGCTTGTTTGCCGGACAGTCAGGCCAACGAGTCATCACGTGGATGAACGATCAGAAGTTCGACTCGCCACGATGGGCGACTCGCAAGGAGCGCATAGCACGGCTCGAAGCCAAGGGCGAGCCGCTCAAGGCGGCGAAGCTGCGGGCGAAGCCGATCGACAGCGTCAACCGCTGGGCATGGCAAACACTGCGCAAGATCATCACATCGCCGACGCTCGCGGGCTACATGCCGTATGAGGACCAGATCTACCGGCACAGCGAGACCGGTAAGCCTGTGCGGGTCGGCGAAGGGATCGTTTCTCTGGAGGAACATGCTCGACTAGTCGAGCTGTTCGGGCCGAACGGTTCGAGGCGCCGCAAGACCAACCCGGGCACGACGTGGGCGGAACAAGGGCGTACCTCACGCTCATGGACGCACAAGCGAAGGGACGCAAAGTATCTCTTGGCCGACTTCGCGCGCTGCGGCGAATGCGGGGCCAAGATGATGTACGAGCCCTTCCGAAAAAAGGGCCAGTGGAAGGCGCGCTACCGCTGTGTTCTCGGAGAATCGGGCGGCCGTCGTGTACGGCAATGCCCCGGCAACAGCATGGCTGCCCCTGGACTCGAAACCTTGGTACAGCAAGCCGTCTTGACCAGGCTGGCAGCGTTGAGCCCCGATGACCCAAGCGCCGTTGCCATGGCCGAACGTTGGGCGGACCTCAAGCATCCGAACCGCGCGGCGCGGCGCGCTGAGCTTGAGGCAGCGATAGCGGAGGAAGAGCGTTTCCTGGAAACGCTTGAGGACGAGAAGCTGAAGGGATTGTTCGGAGGAAGGCGCGGAGAGGACAGGTTCAAGCGGCGTTACGAACAGAGCAACGCCCGCCTTGACGAACTCGAACAAGAACTAGCCTCGATACCAAACGGGGCGTTGGATGTCAGCTTCCTGGAACTAGCTGACGAGATGCAAGCGGCGTGGGTAGGTAGCTCTCTTGTCTCGAAGCGAGAGATGCTCACGCTGGTCCTTGAACACGTGTGGGTGCGGAAGCCGCCGACACGGGGCGTCCGCCCGTCGCTGGACCGTCTCGGGTTCTGGTGGGTTGGCGAACCGAAGCCTGCCGATTCTCCTCACACGCCAAGGTCCGTTGCGGAGGCGGCCGCAGCGGCGTAAGGCCGTGACGCGGGCTACGGTGTCGAACGTGTCGAAGTGAAGTGGTTTCTAGCTTCTCTATATGGCTTCTCTCTCTAAGAAGGTTCGGTAAACGGGCTCGAATCGACACGTTCGACACGGTGGCGGGCAGGCGGGGCGTGATGTCCCCCTCCCGCCACTGATCTATGTAGAGACCGAACACCGACCCCCGGGGGTGGCTGTGCTGCGTCGAGCGTGCATGACCTGCCCGGGGGTGGCTGTTCCTGGGGGTACCCGTTGCGAACGCTGCGGGGGTGACCACCGCCGGGCCGCTGGTGACCGGGTGCGGCAGGCTGTTCGCCGCGCTGTGAACCGGGCAGGTCGGGCACGGTGCGCAAGCTGCGGCCGTGTGTTCCCGGCTCGCGGTGTCCAGGTCGACCACGTCCTTGCTCTGCGGGACGGCGGCCGTGACGAGCCCGGCAACGTCCAGGTGCTCTGTGTCGGGTGCCATGCCGACAAGACCGAGGGCGAGAACGTTCGGAGGATCCTTCGGCGATGATTCACCCTGACCGCCGTCTGAAGGGCATGGTCCACTTCAGCGCACGAATGAGGGCAAGCGCGTGCTTGCGGCCTGCTTCGTCCTGTCTCAGGGACCACAGGCTGATACTGGCGACCACCAAGGCGCGCACGAGAGGCACTGCTACGGCGACAACTCCACCGCCGATGCCTAGCTGCTCCAGCCCAACCATGCGCTACCTCCAGATGAACCACGCCTCAAAATGAAGCGTGGCCCTTCACTGGAGGGCCATGTATCTATGGCAGCTCATCGACGCCGAAACGGATAGCGGCCGAACGGACCAACCTTGCGACCCTCGACGGGGAGCGGTTCTAAAGTTCGGCACGCTGGGCGCCGTAGATCACCCCGGCCCCTTTCTGGACGCGCCCTGAGTGCGAGTCCGATTTTTGGCCAGCACAAACACGCCCGTGAGCCTGCGTTTTGCCTGCTCACGGGCGGGCCTCGTGCTGCCCGAAACAGGGTGAAAACCCCTCGAAAACGTGCCTGAAACCCCCGTGAACAGGGGGTTAGGCAGCCATTCCAGGCCCGCCACGGGTCGAGCGCTCACCTCTCGGGCTTTCGGCCCTTGTCGTCTGCTCCCCGTGGCGGGTCTTCCCGCGCTGGACGAACGGAGGTGAGCGCCAGGTGACCCTGTATCACCAGGACGAGATGCTCGCGCTTCACCAGGGCGACGCGTCCGACGTGCTCCGCACGCTCGAAGCCGGGTCGGTCGGCGCGGTCGTGACCAGCCCGCCGTACTTCGGGCTGCGGGATTACGGCATGGCCGGGCAGCTCGGGCAGGAAGCCACGGTGGCGGAGTACGTCGCCCGGCTGGTGTCGACGTTCGCCGAAGTCCGCCGGGTGCTCGCCGATGACGGGGTGGTGTGGCTGAACCTGGGCGACGGGTACACCTCGAAGTCCGGCCCGCGTCGGCAGGGCACGACGGGCCTACCGCCCAAGAACCTGATCGGCGTCCCGTGGAAGGTGGCCTTCGCGCTTCAGGCGGACGGCTGGTGGCTGCGGAATGCCATCGTGTGGACCAAGCCCAACGCGATGCCGTACAGCGGCACCGATCGGCTGAGCAATGTCTACGAACACGTGTTCTTCCTGGCGAAGTCCGACCGGTACGCGTTCAATCTCGACGCCGTCCGCGAGCCGTACACGGGCGATCGGACGCCGTCTCGGCGTGCCCGCAAGCCGGGGCCGAAGAAGGCGAACAGCATCACGTCCGCGTGGCCCCCGCCGGGGCATGAAGACCGGGGCCACAACCCCGGCGACGTCTGGGCCATGCCGACGCAGCCTTTCAAGGGCGCGCACTTCGCGCCGATGCCGCTGCGCCTGGCGGCTCGCTGCGTGGCCGCGTCGTTCACCTCGGATTGTGGTGCACACACCACGTCGGCCGACGCCGGCCGCGGTGCCCCCGGTTGTGGTGCGCACTCCACAGTCCTTGACCCGTTCTGTGGGTCGGGAACGTCGCTCGTCGCTTCCCTTGCCGCAGGTCGGCGAGCTATCGGTGTCGACCTGAACCCCGAATATCTGTCCGTCGCGCTCGCTCGCTGCCGCGACGGCAAATAGCCGCCGCCCCCGGGGCGGGTTGAGCCCGGCCGCGTCCCTCTCTCCGTGGTCTGGTGCTCCCCGCTTCGGGGCGGTTCTCACGACTCCTGGCGTAAGGCTGTCAGTCAGAACCTAATACAGACGTCGAAGGGATGCCGTCGGGTAGCTCGCCATTGTACGAAACCGGCCCATCGGCGTCGATTAACCCCTTACACCATTGTCGCCCATCTGCATCCGTCCAGCGCAACCGCCAAGCGCTCAGTGCTCCGCCTTTGTTAACTCCGATAGTCATCGTCTTTTCGCTCCCCGCGAGGATTACAGAGAAGCGGCGGCAATTGTAATTGTAATTACCGTCCGCATCCTTGATCCAAAATTCTGAATGAAGGTCAAGGATCGGTCGATCTCCATGATTCGACAACCGCCGCGAGTAATACTCGCGCTCTTGCGAGGCGTACGAATTAACGTCGAAGTCCGTATAGCCTACCTCAAAAGGGATTTCCGCTATCACAACCAGGCGAGCCTGAGAGAGTAGTCGAGCTTCTTCGTCTTGCCTCTTTTCGACCTTATCCGCTGCCCGATGCATCAAGTTGATAATCGTCACAACTATTGCTACGAGAACGGCGGCGGATGATGCGATCGTGCTGGCTATTTGCCAGCCGCTAGCTACCACCGTGGATTGGGCAACAGAATCCATCGCTTCAGAGTAGACCAATCTAGCTCGCCGCTCAGCGAGCAAAGCAGCTCAGCCTGATGACCCCGGGACGGACTTTCACGCCCGGTCCTCGCAGCGGTCACCGGCCCGGCCCCTGACTTGGAAAGGATCTATGCGAACCGGCTTCACGTCGGCCGCCGTCCGCGTGACCGCCGGGGCGCTGGTCGCTGTCCTCCTGTTGTCCAACATCCCGGCCGTCACGCCGAGACCACAACCACCGTTCATCGGTCCCCCGGCTACGCCCGGCGAGCCCGTCAGGCCCGCCCCGCCGTCGCTCGATCCCCCGGCCCCGCCGCCCACGACCACGTCCGGCCCGCCGCCAGAACCTGCACGGCCCGACCCCGAACCGACGCGGCCCGCCAAGGACCCGATGCCCGCCTGCGGTGTCGCGTCGGCGGGCGCACTGGAACGGTGGATCTCACAGGCGTCCGCCGCGCTGGAGTACGCCGGGGAAGCCCCGATCACCGACCGGGCCGCGCTGCGGATCATCATCACGGCCGAGTCATCCGGCGACCCCTGCGCGTACAACGGGTGGGACATCAACGCCAAGCGCGGCACGCCGAGCATCGGCCTCATTCAAACGATCCGGCCGACGTTCGACCGCTGGAAGCTGCCCGGGTACGACAACATGCGCCACCCGGTAGACAACATCGTGGCCGGAGTCCGGTACGCCCGTGGCCGCTACGGCTCGGAAAGCAAGGTGCCCGGCGTACTCGGACGCCGCACGGGCGGCGGGTACAGCGGGTACTAACATCCGCTAAACGCTCTCCTCGTCGGCAGCCGAAGCTTGCCTCGCGTCGCGTTCGTCAATCTCTTTGCCCATTTGTGTGATCTTTAGCATCATTTCGTCGTCGCCGCGAGACTTGTTGATTCCGCGACGCGCCCGCTCTTTTTTCGGAATCCCAAGGTCGCCTAGGGCCGCGTCTGAGAATTTGAGAGAAAGCTTTATCCCGTCACCTACAGCTTCATTCCAAGCTTCTCTATTGAAGCCATTTTTCATAACCTCTATCCTAGCTAAGGCGAGCTGTGCAATTAAAAGCCAGGTTTCGGCGGCAATTGAAGCTGGCTCCGTGGAACCGAAGAACATGACCTTATTGGCCGAAGCGATTAGTTTTCCCTCAAGTTCTTCTGAAGTGTCGCGGAATAAAACCATTCTGTCACCACCTTTCCTGAGGTAACCGGGGCCCTTCATGCCCATGAATCGAAGGTATGCCTCAAGATTTCCGGCGTAATCTGAGTAAGTACTTCGCCGCTCGGCCATTAGCGCCTGCCTGCGATCCGAACGGTCTTTAAGTAGTGCGCCGATCGCTACTCCGACGAACCCCAGTGCGGGCGCCAGGGAAATAGCTACTATTTGCAGCCAAAAAGGCAAGGCGGGCGACTGTGTCGCCCCCTGAGTCAACAGCAGTTCCGCACTTCTCAAGGCTGCCACCTTACCTCCAGTCTCGGGTTGCTGTGTGGACTGTACAGGGGATTCGTCCTGAGACGTATACGACGCGAGGAGGGCTACGTTGTCCCACGCAAAGCCACCCGCCAATCGTTCGGGAAACCCTCGTACTACTAACGTTGGTGGCGCCGCAGCTCCACCGGTCTTTCCAGGACGTGCCCCTCGTGTCCCCGGAAAGCTCGGCGACGTCGGCCGCGAGGTATGGCGCGCGGTGTGGGCGGCCGGGGAAGGCGCGTACCACCCGGCAACCGACCGCTTCGTGATCGAGCGGTACGCCGAGTTGCACGACCGGCGGGCCGCGCTGTTGCGCGAAGTGGATATCGACGGGCTCACCACCGTGGGCAGCACCGGACAGACCGTGATTCACCCGGCCTTGCGGTACGTCGAGTCCACCGAGAAAGAGCTACGCGCCATAGAAACGACTCTCGGGCTGAACCTCGAAGCCCGCCTTCGTCTGGGCATCGCGGCGAACGCTGCACGCCGGACGACTCTTGACGACATCTTGGGCGGCCCCGACGACTAGGAGGCGAAACCGTTGTCCCCCAACACAGAGGGACGACGCGTACGCCGATTCGTCCAGCACCTGACCCTTGGCGGCTCGTATCTCGGGCAACCCTTCCGCTTGCTCCCGTGGCAGCGCGAGGCCATCGACGAGATTTACCGGCTCACACCGGAGGGGAAGCGCCGGTACCGCACGGCCGTTCTCGGCATCGCGCGGAAAAATGGCAAAACGCAGCTAGCGGCGGGCCTGGCGCTGTATCACCTGTGCGCGGACACCCGCGACGCCGCACCGGAGGTCATCTGCGCGGCGAACACCAGGGATCAGGCGCGGTTGCTGTTCGCCGAAGCCTCACGCATGGTGCGCATGTCCCCGCTTCTGTCGGACATCTGCACTGTCCAACGTGATCAGATCATCTGTCACGCAACGGGCGGCCGGTTCAAGGCCGTGTCGGCGGACGCCGGGCTTCAGCAGGGCTTGAACCCGTCCATGATCGTGATGGACGAGTACGCGCAGGCGAAGAACAGTGACCTGTTCGACGCGCTCACTCTTGGCTCCGCGCAACGAAACGAGCCGCTGTTCCTGGTGATCTCGACGGCGGGGCCGTTGCCGGACGGTCCTTTCGCGGACCTGGTCGAGCATGGCCGCCGTGTCGAGTCCGGCGAAGAGGAGGACCCGTCTTTCTGGTCGCGCTGGTACGGAGTCCAGCCCGGGGAAACGGTGGACCACACCGACCCGGCCGTCTGGGAGCGCTGTAACCCGTCGTGGCCGATCATGAATCACGCGGACTTCGCCGCCGCGTGCAAGCGCACCCCTGAAGCTAACTTCCGCATGTACCGGCTGAATCAGTTCGTCCGGGGCGGCTCGACGTGGCTTCCGCACGGCGCATGGGACGCGCTCGCGCGGCCGGACAAGCGGCTTGAGCCCGGGGACGAAATCGTGGCTTTCGTTGACGCCGCGTGGAAAGGCGACAGCACCGGCATCGTCGGCGTGCGCCTGGCGGACCTTCACGCCGAAGTCCTCGGGCACTGGGAAGCACCGCCGGATGACCCGCATTGGCGGACCCCGCTCGGGGAGGTCAAGCAACGAATCCGGGACATCTGCCAGACCTACCGCGTGGCCGAAGTCCCGGGCGACCCGTACCGGTGGGAAGTCGCGATGCAGGAGCTTGCCGAAGAGGGCTTGCCCGTCGTCGAGTTCCCGACGAACAGCCTGGCGCGGATGGTGCCCGCGACACAGAGCGCCTATGAGGTGATCGTGGAAGGCCGGATGACCCACTCCGGCGACCCGGCCCTAGCCCGCCACCTCACGAACGCGGTTGTCCGAGAGGACAGCCGGGGTCCGCGCCTTCATAAGGAAAGCGCTTCCAGCAAACGAAAAATCGACCTCGCCGTGTGCCTGATCGGCGCGCTTCACCGCGCGCAACTGTGGCGCGAGGACCGACGCACACATGACGGGTTCCTGGTGGATGCCAAGCCCTGGGACGCCTTCGAGGAAGACGACGCGTGGTGAAAGGGGGCCGCTGTGCTCAATGACATGTGGGGGCGGATCGCTGCCGCCACCAAGAAGACCGGGGCGCGCATCACTGGAGTCTGGCGAGCAAACACGCCGGAGATCCTCGCGACCGGGGGCGCGTCGGCCATCACGACCGGAGCCGCGCTCATGTACAGCCCCGCCGGGTGGATCACGGGCGGGGTGCTTGCGGTGGTCGGTGCGGTGTGCGTGGCGAAGTCGAGGGGGGTGGGCTAGTGGGCTTTCTGTCCTTTGTGGAGAAACGCTCCGCCCCGGTTCCGGTCGAGAAGGCCACGACCACGGCCGAGCTGTTCGGCATGGACTCTCCGGCCGATGAGGCGTTGACACCGGAGACCGCGCTCAAGGTATCGGCGGTCTTCGCCTGCGTGCGCCTGCTCGCCGACGCGATTGCGACGCTTCCCGTGGACACGTACCGCCGCGTCGGCGGACGTCGCCGGGCAATGTCCCCGCCGGACTGGCTGATCAAACCGAACCCGGACACCTTCCGGATTACGTTCTTCGGGCAGATCATGACGTCGTTGCTGTTGGAGGGCAACGCCTACATCCTGGTGTCCAGGGCGGCCGGGCGGGTGGTAGCGCTCGACGTCATCCCCGCGTCCATGGTGGAACCGCGCTACGTCGCGACCCGATCCGGCCGTAAGCGTCTGGTGTATCAACTGTCCGTCGCGGGCGAGAAGGAACCGGCGGACGTGGTCGGCGCGCTCGATCCCAAGGACGTGATCCACCTGCGCGGGCTGCCGCTCGCCGGGGAGCTACGCGCAGTTTCGCCGCTCAAGGCCGCGTCCCTCACCATCGGGTCCGCGCTGTCAACGCTGGAGTACGGCGCGGCTTTCTTCAAGGACGGCGCGCTACCCGGCGCAGTGGTCACCGTTCCCGGCCCGATGACCCCCGAAGGTCTCCGCGCTGCGCGGCAGACGTGGCGCACCATCCACGGGGGCAAAGGGAACCGCCACGGCCTTGCCATCCTGACCGAAGGCGCGAATTTCCAGAAGGTCACGATCAGCCCGGACGAAGCGCAGTTTCTCCAAACGCGACAGTTCCAGGTCCCGGACATCGCGCGGCTGTACGGCGTGCCGCCACACCTCATCGCGGACGCGACCAACTCAACGTCGTGGGGTAGCGGGCTTTCCGAGCAGAACACGAGCTTTGCGCAGTACTCCACGCGGCCATGGGTCGAGCGGATCGAGGAAGCCCTAACGGCCTTGCTCGTCTCCGACACGGGCGACGCACGCGCGTTCGTGCGCCTGAACATCGACGGCATTCAGCGCGGCTCACTGCGCGACCGGATGGACACCTACCGCGTCGGTCTCGCGTCGGGGATCTACACCCGCAATGAGGTCCGCGCTCTCGAAGACCTCCCGCCGGACACCGAGTACGGCGACTTCTTTCAGCTCCCGCTGAACCTCGCACTTCTGACCCCGGACGGGCCGCTGTCGCTCTCCGGCGGGAAGACCCTGACCGACCCGGCCGACCAGCCGGACGAGACCACCCCAGATGACACGGGGGACGACTCCGCGCCCGACGACGCGGAGCACGACGGCGGAGACCCCGCCGAGAACACCAAGGAGCCCGCACCCGTTGACCACTGAGCGGCGCGATTACGCGCGCCCGGTCGAGCTGCGGTCCGAAGGTGAGACGACGACGATTCGCGGCTATGCCTACGTGTTCGGCGCGCTGTCCCATGACCTAGGCGGGTTCCGGGAACGCGTCGAGCCCGGAGCAGGCCGGGAATCGTTGGCACGTAACGAGATGCTCGCGACGTTCAACCACAACGCGGACGCCCCCCTTGCCCGCACGGGCGCAGGGCTGCGCGTCGGTGAGGACGACACCGGCGGTTGGTACGAAATCGACCTTCCCGACACCAGCACCGCCCGCGACGTCGCCGAGTTGATCCGGCGCGGTGTCGTGGCGGGCAGCTCGTTCACGTTCTCCCTTCCCGACCCCGGCACCGATCAGGACTGGACCGAGACCCCGGACGGCGAAGTGATCCGCACCCTTCGCCGTATCGACGTCGTGGAGCTGGGACCGGTCACGACCCCGGCCTACCCCGACACCTCCGCCGCCCTGCGTGCGCTCGACGACGCCCGCAACGCCACGGCATCCACCGCGCGGCCTGCCACGGCCGCCACCATTGCACTGAAGGGGAGCACCACCACTTTGAGCACCACTGCGCTTCAGGAGACCGCCGAAGAGCGCGCACGCGCTGAGCACGCCCTGAAGGCTGCCGACGCCGACGGCGCGACCGACACCAGCGCCCGCATTCTGGAGCTGCTCGACCGGCTGGACACCCGCTTCGCGGACCTGTTCGCCAACGCCACCACGGCGCAGGCGCGCGAGGCCGCCGCGCAGCGCACCGAGGAAGCCCGCGCGCTCGCCGTCGAGCTGCTCGCGCACGGCGCCCCGCGCGTCGAGAACGCCGAGACCGAGCGAGCCAACGACAACACCACGCTCCGCAGCCTCGCGCCGGGTGATGCCGCAGAGTTCCGCGCCGTAATGGGCGTCAACGTGGACGCGGCGAACAAGCAGGCTGGAAAGGCCGTGCCGAGCGAAACGCTCTACACGCAGCTTGTGGAGATCATCGCGGAGCGGTCTACCGTCATCCGGGCTGGTGCTCGCTCGATCAGCACCACGACCGGTGAGCCGCTGAAGTTCCCGCGCGTGACCCCGGTCCGCCCGACCACCAAGCCCGTTGAGGGCGCGGCTCTGCCGGAGAACTACCCGGGCACCGACACGGTGAGCAACACGCCGGAGAAGTACGGCTACCTGTCCCACCTGTCGTACGAGCTTGTCCAGGATGACGCGGTGGACCTGGTCGGCTTCCTGGCGGCCGACGCCGGGCCGAACCTCGCCGACCAGATGGGCCGAGACTTCCTCGCCGCGCTGCTCGCAGGAATCGTGATCAAGCAGGCCCCGGCCAAACTCACCAAGGAGAGCGACGCGGCGGACTCCGTCATCGACCTGTTCTACGAGCTGCCGACCGCTGCGGCCGAGCGGGCTTCGTGGATCGCTGGGCGCCGGATGCTCTCGCGCTTGCGCAAGCTCAAGGACAACAACGGCCAGTACCTGCTCCGCTCCGTGTCGGACGGCTCGACCCTGACCTTGCTGGGCCGCCCGGTCATCCGGGATTCCGGTTTCGACGACGACAACACCCGCCTTGTCCTCGCGGACTTGTCGGGCTTCGTGACCCGCTTCGCCGGGCCGCTGCGGGTGGCCCGCTCGACTGAGGCCCGCTTCGCCGAAGACCTGGTGTCATTCAAGTTCGTCCAGCGCGCGGCCGGGACGCTCACCGACGCGACCGGTTCGGCGCTGCTGACGCTGCCCGCCCCGGCTACCGGCGCCTGATCCGTCCCACCCATCACCACGCCCCCGGTCGGCTTGTAGTGCGCACCACACGCGTACTCGAGCCGGCCGCGGGCGTGGCCCTTGGGGTGCACACCACAAGAAAGGGGGCCGCGAAGCATGGCAGCTTTCGACCAGTACGCGACCCTGCCGGAGCTGCGGCGGCTGGACGGGCTCGCCGACGCCGAGCTGATCACCGACGCCGACCTGTCCGAAGCGCTGTCCTACGCGGTGGAAACCGTGGAGGGGTACACGGGGCAGGCATGGCCCGAACGCCCGCCTACGGCGATTCGGTGGGCAGTACGGACCATCGCGCGACAGTGGGCCGTGGATCTCCACTCCCGGATGCCCGACCGTGCGCTGAGCATCAACAGCGAGTTCGGACAGGTGTCCCTTGCCCAAGCCGGGGGCGACTGGCGCCCGACGAGCCTGCCGGAGGTGAACGCGGTCCTGAACCGCTATCGCTCCCGGCCGCCGTGGGGGTGAGCGCATGTACGTAGTCCTGGCGGCGAAGCTCGCCCTGTTCGAGTCGCTGAAGGCCCGGTTCGCCGGGACCGGGGTTCAGGTCTCCTACGCCGAACCCGCCGACGCCCGAAGCCGCTGCGTGTGGTTCACCGACACGACCGAACCCGACATCGAGCCCGTGGCCATGGCCGTGGGCCGCCGCAAGCCGTCCAACATCACGGCGGAGGTGACCGTCCGGGCCTGGGCCAACGCGCCCGGCGACCCGATCAGGGCAGAGACCGCCGTCTACGAGCTGCGCGCCGAGATCGAGCGCGCCGTACTCGACGACTTCGACCCGCACCGCGTCTCAGGGCTCATGGACGTCCGCCCGGTCCGCGTCGCCGTGACCAACGGCGAGAACGGCAACGGCTCGACCGCCGTAGCGGACGTGACCCTGTCCCTGCGGGCGCGCATGTACACATAGGAGGGTGCCCGAGTGGCGCTAGATGCATCAATCGCCCTGGGCGCGGAAACCGCCTACGGCACCGCCGCTTCCACCGTGGACGGCTACGAAGGCAAGGGCGATAGCTGGAAGACCACCCGCGAATTCGTGGAGTCGGTCGGGTTCCGTACCGGCCTTCAGACCGCGCGAGCCGACCGCCGCCGGATCGTCGACATGGGCGGCGAAGGTGAGATCGAGTGCGATGTACTCGACGCCGGGGCCGCAACCCTGTTCGCCGCTGCCCTCGACCGGCACGACGCCAAGCCATCCGGCAAGGCCACCGTGCACACGTACACGTCCGCGAACACGGCGAGCGGAACGAGCTTCACCGCCGAAATGGTGCGCCCCAAGGCATCCGGCGGGCTCGTGGCGTTCCGTCACGTCGGGTGTGTCGCGACCACTGTCGAGTTCACACAGGAAGTCGGCAACCCGCTTTCGGTGAAGACGGGCTTCGACTTCCAGACCGTGACGCACGGGGCCGCCCCGCTCGCTCCGGTCTACCCCGCCGCAGCGTTCCCCTACGACTGGACCACGGGCGTGGTGGAGATCAAGCGGCCCGGGGCGGCCGCGTATACCCCGCTCGACGTCACCAAGTGGTCCATCTCCACCGAAACCGGGGTGAAGACGGATCGGCGCTTCGTGCGGGGAAACCCGCTCAAGAAGCTTCCCGTGCGCGCGGCCGTGCCGACCTACGAAGGCAGTATCGAAGCCGAGTTCGACGACGCGACGCTTCCGCTGTACGAAGACTTCATCGCGGGCGCGGTGCTGTCGCTGCGCATCTCCTACACGGGCGCCACGAAGGCAAGCGACGGGAAGGTTTCCGGGCTGGTGATCGAGGCCCCGGCGATTCAGTTCACCGGAGACTCTCCCGAAGCGTCTATCGACGAAGTGACCACGATCGAGCTTCCCTTCCGGATTCTCGACCCGGGCACCGCAGACGCGCTCAAGCTCGTGTACACCGAGCCGACCCCGGCGGCTCCCGCCCCTCCGGCGGGCAACTGAGAACCACTCCCCGGCTGGTGTGCACACCACAACCCAAGGCCCCGCGGCCGGCACCGGGCGGCTTGGTGTGCACACCACAAGCAGCGGCAAATCAGACGGTTGCGTCTGGTTCCCCTGGAGGATTCGAGGGTGAAGCCTGATTCCCCTGGGCCAATCGATCATGCCTCACCCGTACCGGCGGATGGAGCGCCTCGGCAATCTTCGGCACGTCTTCCGGACGCGCCTTCGCGGTGAGCGTTCTCGTAATCAACCACTTAAATAGTGGACGCGTAATAGCTCCGAGCGCTGCGGCACTACTCGCGACGACAACCGCCACTTCGGCTAGGCCAGCCATCCTTACACCCTGTCTGCCTGTCCGGCCAGGCGACAATGCGCACGTCAAACCTGGCCAGTGTCTCCACCGGACAAGCTAAGGGCTAACTACGTGCCCCTCAGCACGCCTTAGCACGGCTCCTTGGGAAGTGGTCATCCGCCAAAACCACGAACATATCCCAGTTCACCGTAAGACGGACTCTATCAGGTCCGTGCGACGCACGTCACGGCGACCTGGCGTGTGCACCACAAGGAAGGGGCGCCGCCGTGGCTCGTGACTTTGAGGTGCGCGTGGAAGGGCTGCGCGAGCTGCGCAGTGCAATCCGGCGCGCGAAAGACGATGACCTCCGCAAGGAGCTTGCGCAGGCGCACCGGGAGACCGCCGACGTGGTGGCGCAGCCCGCGAGCCGCGCGGCCCCGCACCGATCCGGCCGCCTGGCCCGCACAGTCAAGCCGTCCGCGAGCGTCAAGGGCGCCATCGTCCGGGCGGGTCGGGGCAAGAGCGTGCCCTACGCCGGACCGATCCATTTCGGGTGGCCCAAGCGGCACATCAAGCCGAACCCATTTCTCTTCCGCACCGCAGCCAAGAAACAGGACGAGTACACCGAGGTTTTCCGCGACCGGATCACACGCCTTGTCCGGCGCGCTCTCGGTTCATAGACGAGACAGGAGAATCCTTGTCCGAGTTCGTTTCCATCGACATCGACGAACTGAGCATTTCCGAGATCGAGACCGTCGAAGACATCATCGACGCGTCCATTGAATCCGTGGCGAAGCCCGGCGCTCGCAAGGGGAAGTTCCTGCGCGCTATCGCGTTCGTGGTCAAGCGGCGCGAGGACCCCGGCTTCACCATCGAGCAGGCCGGAGAGCTGAAGATCCGCGTTGACACCCCGGCCAAGCCGGACCCTACCGAGCCCGCCGCGCAGTAACTAAGGCGCGGCTGGTGGCCCACTTCGGGCTCACCTGGGCGGACCTGCACACGTTGCGGCTCGACGAGTTCAACGCGCTGGTGTCCGCAATGGACAAAGACATGAAGGCCAGTAACCGCCAAGGCGGCGGACACGGTCCGGGTACCCGCCGTACCCCGGTCATGACGTGAGGGGGTGCCCATGGCCAAACCCATCAAAGTAACCATCCTGGGCGACGTCTCCGACCTCACACAGAAACTCGACGACGGCGATAAGGCCGTATCCGGCTTCGGTGTCTCACTCGGCAACGTCGCCGGGAAAGTCGCGGGCATGGCGGCAAAGTTCGCGCTCGTGTCCGGCGCGGTCGCGGGCATCGGTGACGCCATCTCAGATGCGATGTCGCGCGAGTCGTTGACAGACAAGCTCAACGCGCAACTTGGCGCGACCGGAGAGCAGGCGAAGACCTACGGCGCTGCCGCAGGAGCCTTGTACGCCAAGGGATACGGCGAGTCCATGGCGGACATCACCGAAGCCATTCGCGGAGTCGTCCAGAACATCGACGGCTTGGGCAACGCCTCACAGGCCGATCTAGAGCGCATCGCGGCGAAAGCGAGCGACACGGCCAAGGTGTTCGACCAAGACCTAGGCGGAGTCACCCGCGCCGTGGGGCAGATGATCCGTACCGGGCTCGCGAAGAACGCCGACGAAGCCTTTGACATCATCGTCGCTGGATTTCAGCACGGCGTGGACAAGTCCGGGGACTTCCTCGACACGCTCAACGAGTACGGGACCATGTTCCGTAGCTTGGGGCTCGACGGCACCACCGCGACCGGTCTTCTGTCCCAAGGACTTCAGGCAGGAGCGCGCGACGCGGACAAGGTCGCGGACGCGCTGAAAGAGTTCGCCATCCGGGCGAAAGACGGCAGTAAGACGACTGAAGAGGGCTTCCAGGCCATCGGGCTATCCGCGTCGGAGATGGCGGGGAAGTTCGCCGCAGGTGGCCCCGCTGCCGCCGCTGCACTGGACTTGACCCTAGACCGGTTGCGTGCCATGCCCGACCCGGTCAAGCGGTCGGCCGCCGCCGTCAATCTCTTTGGCACGCAAGCGGAAGACCTTCAGGACGCGCTCTACGCGCTCGACCCGTCCACCGCCGCCGCCGCACTCGGCAACGTCGCCGGAGCAGCGGACAAGGCAGGCAATGCCTTGCACGACAACGCACAGGCGCGGTTGGAGACGTTCGGCCGCTCGCTCTCGTCCGGGCTCGTGACCGTGCTGGGCACCTACGTGGTACCGCTTGTGGAGAAAGTCGCGGGCGTGCTGACTACCGTGTTCGGCCCGGCGGTGACGGCGGCCGCAGGGTTCGTCAATGACACCGTCGTCCCGGCGCTTCGATCCTTTGTGGACTGGGTGGGGCGGAACAGTGATTGGCTGACTGTCGTCGCCGGGGTCATCGGGTCGGTGTTCGTTCCCGCGCTCATCGCGATGGGTATTCAAGCCACGATCAGCGCCGCGCAGACCGTGGGCGCGTGGGTTGTGTCGAAGGCGGAAGCGATTGCCTCGCTGGCTATGCAGTCGGCCGCCATGGTGCAACTCGTTGCGCAATGGATCGGCCTTGGCGTACAGGCACTTCTACAAGGCGCGCAGGTGGCCGGGGCATGGGTTCTGTCCAAAGTGGAGGCACTCGCATCGCTCGCGGTTCAGGCCGCCGCCTTCGTCCAGCTCGGCGCCGCGTGGGTGCTCATCGGCATTCAGGCGGTCGCGAACGGGGCACAGGTTGCCGGGGCGTGGGTGCTGTCCAAAGTGGAGGCTCTCGCGTCGTTGGCCGCGCAGGTTCCCGCGTTCGCCGTGCTGATGGCCGGGTGGATCTCCCTCGGGGTGGAAAGCCTCATCCGGGGCGCGCAGATGGCCGCCGCCTGGGTCATGGCCATGGGGCCGATCGGCTGGATTATCGCCGCCGTCGTCGCCCTGGTCGCGTTGATCATCGCGAATTGGGACACGGTGAAACAATGGACCGTCGACGCGTGGAACGCGATTGTAGGCGCCGTTACTGCGGCAGGACGCGCGGTCGTTGACGCCGTGGTTGGCGCGTTTAACTGGGTCGTCGATAAAGTCCAGTGGGCCGGACGACTCGTCCAAGATGCCTGGTCCGGAATCGTCGATTTCTTCTCCGGCCTGGGGCGTGGAATTCGCGACGCTATCGGCGCCGCTTTCGACTGGGTCGTAAACAAGGTGCGCGGCATCCTAAATTGGGTCCAGGACCGCATTAACGACGTCCGGGGCTTCCTAGACAAGATCAACCCCTTTCGCGCAATGGGCGGCCCGATCTCGACGACCGGAGTTTACACGGTCGGCGAGCGGGGGCCGGAGCAAGTTCTATTGCCGAAAGGCGCGCAAGTGGTGCCGAATCACTCCGCGGCCGGCATCGAGGGAGGAAATGGCGCAACAGTGAATGTCTACGCGCAGACAAACGCGGACCCGTACGCCATTGGTCGTGAAGTCGCGTGGGCCATGCGAACCGGCGGGAGGTAGCCGAATGCAACTCGTGCCGGACTTGTTCGCCGCCGCGCAGCGTGCCGCCCTGGACGTCACGGCCGAGTGGATGGCGGAGTACCGGGGGCTTGTTATCGGCGCCCCCGACTCTCCGCTGTCCCTCGCGTCCGTGGGCGGCTTGCTGGACCTTCCGGGTGTGCGGACCTCCGATCGGGCCGCATTGAGCCGTCACGGCGAAGTGAGCGGGTCGGACTACCTCGGCGCTCGTACGGTGACCCTCACTATCGAGGTGTACGGCCGCGAGCGCGCCGAGCTGGCCGCCGCACTCGACGCCGTGACGGCCGCCTTCGCCCCGGCACAGCCGGACAGCCCGCTGGTGTTCCGGTTCCCGGGAATCGCCGGGGGCGCTGTTCGGTTCGTGTCGGCCCGTGTCCGCAAACGCGAAATTCCCGTCAACGTCGAGTACACGCATGGCGTCGCCATGGCCACGGTCGAGCTGTATTGTGCAAGCCCGCTCATCGTTGACCCCGCACTGATGAATAGCACGGTGTCGCTATTCGACCCGAACGCGCCTGGCGGCGGGGTACGACCGCCGTTCCGGTTCCCGCTACGGTTCGGCGCACCACAAAACCGGGCCGTGGCCCGCGTGCTCAATCAGGGCACGTTCACCACGTACCCGAAGTTCACTATTCGTGGCCCCGTGGTTGATCCGCAGATAACCAACCTGGCGACGGGCGAATCGCTGTCGTTCCGGTACGTGCTTCAGCGGGGCGAATGGCTCGACGTCGACACCTACACGCACGAAGTCCTGTTGAACGGCACCGCGCCCCGGTTCCTGACTCCCGGCCCTGGCAATGCGTGGCTGACCTGCCCGCCGGGGCTGACCGAATTCCTGTTTCGTGGCTACCGCATCGACGCCGGGCCGGACGGTGACGGCGCTGAGTTGTCGGTCCGCTGGACGTCCGCGTGGGTCTGAACCTTTAAAGGAGGATTCCGCAACCTTGGTTCTGGTCAAGCAAATGGACAGCCCGCCGCTGTTCTGTGACAACACCGAGTACGCGGCCGGGCTGGTCCGCCGCGTCCTGGGCGGGTTCATCGGGGACACGGTCGGCGTGCTCGCGCCTACCGATTTCGCCGTGTCCCTGTCTACGTCGGGCGTCACTGTCGCGCCCGGCCGGGCAGCAATCCCGGCCGCAGCAACCGAAACAGGCGTGTATTTGGTCGAAGCGTCGTCGGCAACCATGCTCACGCTCGACCCGGCGGACGCCACCCGCGACCGCGTAGACCGCCTGGTGGCTTACGCCGTCCCTCCGGCGACGGCGGCCGATGCCGGGAAGTGGTTTTTCGAGATCCGCAAGGGAGAGCCGTCCGCGACGCCGCAGCCGCCCGAGGTCCCGAATGCCTACGTCGTATGGGATTTCGCGGTTCCCGCAGCGTCCAAGGGCGTCAACCCGTCCGGCTTTGACCGTCGACTCACCGGCGGACAACAGTACATCTCCGGACCGGTGATCAGCGGCGCGACGAAACCGGCCGCCGCGCGTGTGGGTCAACTGTGGACGGACACGGTGGCGGGGCAAGTCTGGGTGAGCACCGGGGCCGTGTGGCAGCGCGTCACCGACCCGACGCTGCCCCGTGGCGTTGTCGCGGAGGTCAAGCGCACGACGGAGGATCGCTTCGAGGGGTGGACGCTGCTGGAGCGGATCACGGTGCCCTTGGACGCTTCGCGCCGATACCGCGTGTCCTGGTCGACCAACCACTACGCGTCCAATCCTGGACCGCCCAACGGGAACGGCGCTATCCGAATCGCGCCGGGAAATTCGATCTCGACCGATAGCCCCCTCATCCGCCAGTCCGGCATCCTGAAGAACAGCACGACCGCGCAGGCGTACGAGCTGTCCGGAACGTTCACCGTGACGGCGAGCGGCACGTACACCCTCGCAGCCACGGCGACGGCGAACGGCGCGCCGGACATCACGTTGCCGGGCAACGAAGGCCGCGTGTTCCTGCTCGAAGACATCGGGGCCGCATGACGGCGACGTATCGCGTGCTGTTCCGCGACGTGCTGTCCGGCACAGTGCACGGGGAGTTGCCCGTGGAGCGGTTCAGCTACACCAACACCTTGAACGCCCCGGGCTCCGCGTCGCTCACCGTGGCACTGAACCCGCCGGGCGCGCACGTGAACCCCCGCACGATCGTGACGGGCGCCGCTACCGCCGTGTACGTCGAGCGAAACGGCCGCGTGGTGTGGTCGGGCCTGCTGTGGGACGGGAAGGCCGACTTCGCCGTCGGAACGATGGACCTGCAATGCGAAGGATGGATGAGCTACTTCCGGCTCCGGCACTACCACGCCACCACCGCCTTTACCCAAGTCGACCAAGCCGACATAGCCCGCGCGCTGCTTCAGCACGCCGGGCAGTACGGCGACGGTTCCCGGCTCGGCATGATCGAGTACGGCACGGAGCGGACAGGCGTCAAGCGGGATCGGACGTACAAGGGGTCCGAACACAAAGGCATCGGGGAAGCCGTCGAGCAACTCGCCGCAGTGATCAACGGGTTTGACTTCTCGTTTGACACCACATGGCGCGCAGACGAGCTGATCACCACGTTCCACGTGCACTACCCCGTCGTAGGTCGCTCCCGGGCGCTCACGCTGGAGCAGGGCCGAAACTGTGACATCACCGGGGCCAGCGTCGGCGGTAAATCCGTGGTGACACACGCCTTCGCGCTCGGTTCCGGCGACGGAGCGGATCAGGTGTGGGCGTCGGCCGGTTCGCCGTCGCAGGTGTTCCCGCGTCTGGAGTCGGTCGAGTCCTTTTCGGACATCAAGGAGTACGGCACGCTCCGGGCGAAGGCGGAAGAGCGCGTCCGCATCGGCGCGGCGCCCGTCGTCCTGCCGTCCATCGTGCTGTACCCGGACGCTTCTCCCGGCTTGGACGACTTCGACCTTGGCGACGCGCTCACCGTACGCGGCGGCTACGGCCTGGTGCCCATCGACGGCATGTGGCGAATCACGGAGCTGTCCGTGTCTGTCGACGACTCCGGCGCCGAACAGATCACACTCACCGCAGCGCCCCGCGACGTCTTCGGAGGCAACGAAACCCATGCCTAACCCCGCCCTGCCGCCGTCCCTGCAAGCGGAGTTCCGCGCACTGTCCGACCGCATCAGCGCTCTGGAACGTGGCGAACGGAAGGTGACCTACGCTGACCGGCTCGCCACCGTAGACGGCGCCGAGGCCCGGCAAATGCGGGTGAGGGACGGAGAGTTGGCCGTCTACACCGTGGGCTTGGTGAACCCGAAGTACCCGGTTTTGGTGGCCCGGTTCATGATCCAGGTATTCGGGCAAGCGTCGATGAAGTTCAACTTCTCGGCCACGCTGGGGAACCTGACGACGCGGACGCGGACCTTCACCGTGAACGGCCTGAGCAACCCGGACGCCTTCAACGTCCAGGTGTTTGAAATCGCGTGGTTGCACGGAATGCCGCTCGACGAGTGGCAGGACACGGAAGCCGTGTCGGTGCTGCGCAAGTGCGTTGTCCGGTACAACGTCCAGGCCACCAAGGACCACGTGCTCTACAACCGCCCGGCCGACGTGTGGGAGGACGCCACCAGGCACGGGTTCACCGGCGATCAGGCAAACGTCTTGCTCACGTGGGTCACGCCGACAGAGAACACGTACCCGGTGTACGCCTTCGAGCCGGAATACGCCTTCCTGGCGCCGCTGTCGACCTACCCGACCGCGACCGCCGAAGGGACGCTACTTCAAGGCACCCCCGCCACCGTGGCGGCTCACGGCCAGGCGCTCACCACCGACGCGGCGGACCAGCCCGGCCGCGAACCGGCCCCCGGGCGTGTGGTCCTGCCGCAGCCTGTCCCGCCGCCCCCGGCCCCCACGTCCGACACCCCGCAGCTTCCGGCCCCCTCTCCGGCGGAGTCCTCTCCGTTCCCGGACGAGCGGGGCGCGTGGCCGCTCCCGCCGCGCGGCTTCGGCTACTGACCTTGGTGTGCACACCACAACCGGCCCGACGCCGGCCGCGGCGCCCCCTCTGGTGTGCACACCACAAGTCCCGCCCGGCCCGGCCATGTCCCCCTATCTCCGGCTACCGCCACTGAAGGCGGTGTACGTGGCAGCGACAGAGAGGGGCAGGAGATGACACGAAGGTCTGTCGGCATCGTCGGCCGGATGCGCGCGGGTAAGGACACGCTCGCCCGGGTGCTCGTGCGGGATCACGGGTACACGCGACTCGCGTTCGCCGACCCGCTCAAGGCCGTGGCGCACGCGACCAGCCCGCTTGTCCGATCCGGCGAGTACCTCGGGGACGTGGTCGACCGAATCGGGTGGGAGCGGGCGAAGGACGCCTACCCGGAGGCCCGGCGGTTCCTTCAGCGGCTCGGCGTAGCCGCACGGGACATGCTCGGGCCGAACGTGTGGATCAAGGCCCTGACCGACCGCGCCCGGCTGGTCCATGGCGGCCCCGTCGTGGTCCCGGACGTCCGCTTCCTCAACGAGGCGCACGAGCTGCGCGGGCGCGGCTTCGTGATCCTGCGCATCCGGCGGCCCGGCCTGACCGATCCCGACCCGCACGTGTCCGAGACCGAGTCCGACGCCATCCGCGCGGACGTGACCCTGATCAACGATTCCACCCCGGACGTGCTCTCTGACCGCGTCCGTGACCTTGTGGAGAGGTATCTACTGTGACCGCTTACATCCGGAAGTACCCGGCCTTGGTGCTCTCGCTCGCGGGCGCCCTGGTCGGCTTGGCGCTGCACTTCGTGCCCGGCCTGCCCGGCGGTGCCGTACTCGACGTAGCCGCCGCCCTGGTCTCGCTCATCGCGGGCGTGGAGATCCACCGCCGGGTGACCGCCGTCCCGGCCGCGCACCGGGGCTTGCGCAGCCACGAATACGAGTTCGACTACGAAGCGCCCGTGCCGAAGCCCGTTCCCGTCGACTGACGCACGGCCCGCGTCCGGCTTGTGGTGTGCACGTCAAGCGCACTCGAGCCGGCCGCGGGGCCTTCCTTGTGGTGTGCACACCAACCCGTCGCAGCTGTCCGGGTGTGGTGTGCACCACATACAGGAGTGCGTGAACATGTTCACGCACTAGCGTGGTGGCAACGCACCGACCAGGGAGGACAGCGACATGACGAACACCGGATCGCAGATCATCAAGGCCATCGAAGCCGCGTGGCGCGCTATCCAGCGCAAGCACCCTGAACTTCCCACGGTGGTCGCGGTCACCGGCTCGGGTTTCCACGGGAAGACCCCGAAGTGGGCTCACTACTGGCCGGGCCGCTGGCTGACCGACGAGGAAGGCAAGGAGTCCGAGACGGGCAAGGAACCGACCCTTCTGGACGAGCTGTTGACCGGTGCGCCGGAGCTGTTCGTGTCGGGCGAGCTGCTCGGCCTGCCAGGCCGCCGGATCATGCAAACGCTCCTGCACGAGGCCGCGCACGGTCTCAACCATGCTCGCGGCGCGCATGACACCAACATCAATGGCCGCCACAACAAGGTATTCGTCAAGGCCGCGAACGAGTTGGGGCTTATCTGGCCCGAAGACAAGGCGCCGCATCCGTCCATCGGCTTCTCTCACGTCGAGATCACCGACGAGACCGCGAAGCGCTACGAAAAGACCATCGAAAAACTGGAGGCCGCCCGGCTCGCCTACCTCGCGGACGGTCGCCGCTTCGAGAACGGCAAGGGTCTCCCCGGCGAGAACGGCGGGAGCGGCGGCGAGGGTAGCTCGGGCACGCCGGGCCGGGGCCGTGGCGCGCGGGGAGGGACGCGCGGCGGGAAGCGCATCTACGTCATCTGCGGGTGCGAAGAGCCAGATAGCTTCCCGATCACCCCGGGCCGTCTGGAGCGGGCGCCGATCCTGTGCGGGGACTGCGGGGAGGCGTTCCGCGCGCGAGATGAAGGCGAAGCGGCTTAAACGCCTCCGTGGTGCGTGAACATGTTCACGGGTCCTGGTCCGGGGTTGCCGGGCCAGGACCCTGTCTCGTGAGAAGGTAGGCAGCATGGATGCGCAGGCGGCGGGCTACACCGCCAAGCAACAGCGGCTGATCAGCTCGGGCGGCACGCTCGTTCGTGACGCGGTGCTGCTCGGCTCCGCTGATGCCAAGGTGGACCTTGCCCGGGTCCTGGTAGACCTCCGCGAGCTGTTCGAGGACAGCCGGGGGCGGCCGGACTACGCGGGCAAGTCCTACGCGTACCGGGAAGCGGCCAACGCCGTCTACGAAGCGTCCACCCTGGACCGCAAGCGCACCGCCGCGCTACGTACCTCAGTCCGTCACCAAGTGGGCCTAGAGCTGCGGAAGCGGCTTACGCCCGAACAGCTTGCCGACTACGGACTGAACACATACGACCGCAACACTCCGCGCCGCAAGGGCGAGTCCGCCCCGGCGAGTGATGGTGTCGACGACTCCGCGACGCTGCCCGCCCGAGTGACCGAGCTGCGCACTTTGGTCCGTGCGCTTGCCGACGCTCCGGATGTGTCCACACTCGACAGCGACACCGCCGCCGCACTCCGGGCCACGCTCGCCGAAACGGTCGAGCTGTGTGAGAAGCTCCGCGCCCGACTCGCCCCGTAGAAGCCCGGTCACGATCGAGCCCCTTTTCCCTTGTGGGATAAGGGGCTTCGTCATGTCCGGGAACTTTCTTCGCCGACCATGTCCCCCTGCGGGGCTCCGCCGCCACTGAAGCAGACGTGAGCGGGAGAGAGCAACGCAGAGGGGAAACCGAGTGAGCGCAGTAAAAACCATCAAGCGCGGCGGCTCGCGCTTCTACGTCCACCCGGACACCCGCGAGAAGGTCCCGGGCGTGACGAGCGTTGTAGCCATGCTGCCTAAGCCGTTCTTGACGTTCTGGGCAGCCAAGGAGACCGCCGAAGCGGCAGTGTCCAACCTTGGTCCGGTCGTGGGCCTAGCGCTCAACGACCCGACCGGGGCGGTGGACTACCTCAAGCGGGCGCATCGGCGCACGACCAGCGCGGCGGCCGACGTCGGCACGGAAGTTCATGCGCTGTACGAGAAGCTCGCCCGTGGGGACCGCGTCGGCAGGCAGCACCCGGACATAGAGCCCTACGTCCGCTGGATCAACGAGTTTCACGACCGGTACCAGCCGCGCTATCGCTTCATCGAAGACGCGGTGTGGTCCGACCGCCACCGGTACGCCGGTTCCTTCGACGCGGTCTGTGACATCGAAGGCGAAACCGTGATGCTCGACGCGAAGTCGACGCGGTCCGGCGTCCACGAGGAAGTGTCGCTACAGCTTTCCGCGTACGCCCACGCCGACCACATCGTGACGCAGTCTGGTGAACAAGTGCCGTTGCCGGAGATCCACGCGGGCGCGGTGCTGCACCTGCGGCCCGAAGGCTGGAAGCTCGTTCCGGCCCGTGTGGACGAAACCGTGTTCGGCTACTTCCTGAACCTGCGGCGGGTTTTCGACTGGGTCACCGCCGAGTCGGCAACCGTCATCGGCAAGCCGCTGTACGAGTCCGTCCAGTCGACCGGCTCCGAACGTCGCGCATCCAAGTAGAGAGAGGGAAACCCGCTATGCCCACGTACAAAGTCACGCACGAGACCACCGCGAAGCCCGATGCGGCCACGCTGCCCGCAGGCGCGAAGGTCGAAGAGATCAGCCCGTTCCCGGTGCTCGTGACCGCGCACGGCCGCACCCTGCGCGTGAAGGACGTCACCAGTAGCGATGTTTTCGCGGCAACGGTGAAGTTCGTCGCGCCCTCGGGCGAACACCAGGGAATCGCGCTGACCGAGTCACAGACGCGTGAGATCGCGCAGGCACTGACCAAGGCGGCCGACGCCGCCCGGGACGCCCGCACCGAACGGGCCAAGACCGCGCGCCGGGCCGAAGTGGACCGCCAGGTACGGGAGTTCCTCCGCGCTCCGCTGTCGCCGTTCGAGTACCGGTCCGACCCGTTCCGCTTCTGAGTTTCTCGACCCCTGCGGACCGAAAGCGGTCCACACGCGACAGTAAGGAGACAGTTTGTCGCTGCGCATTTTCGAGACCGACCCGGACGCCAAGCCCAAGGCGCGCAACACCTTCGCCGATGACATCGTCGGCCGGTTCCGCTCGGGCGTCCTGATCGGTCGCCGCCCGCAGGCGCTGTCAGAGTGGCGCGTGACGACCGATGACCCGGACGTCGCCGACCGCGTGGCACAGCTGTACGGCGGCACCCCGGAGGAGTGGGACACCGACAAGTCCGACAACCTTCAGGTGCTCACCGACGCCGCGAGTGTGCCCGTCGTGATCGAGGGCGCGTCCGCGCTGCGTACCCGGATGGCGCTGTATGGGCAGGCCGGGCCGATCCACATTTGCGACGGGGCCTACTTCATCGAGGGCCACCCCGAGGACGAAGAGGTCGGCGAGGCGTGCGGCTGCCCGCGCGAGCTGAGCAAGCGCAAGGAAATGTCGAAGTCGGGCCGTGGCCCGAAGCCGGACATCAGTCTTCGTTTCCGGCTCAGGGACGACCCGGACCTTGGTCTGTTCCTGTTCTCGTCCGGCTCGTGGTCGCTGGTCAATGACCTAGCGGAGATCGAGCGGGCGCTTGCCGCTGCGGACGGCCCCATGCGGGCCGACCTGAAGCTGACCTTCGTCGAGTACGACACGAAGGCGGGGCGGCACGTCGAGTACCACCGTCCGGAGATCTCCATCAAGGGCGCCGCGTAGGCGTCCCTGCTCGACCCGCCCCCGGGGCCTGTCCACATGGACGGTCCCGGGGGCCTTTTCTCGTTTCCCCGGGCTGCGCGGCCTGTGGTGTGCACACCAACCACCACCACCGCGGCCGGCGTCGGGGGCTTGTGGTGCACACACCAACTGAACACAGAGAGGGGGACCTGTGCACATTGACGCGCTGCTCCAGCAACTGAGCGGCGGCGGGGCCGTGCTCGACGACCGGGGCGGAGTCCTGGTGACCTGTCCCGCGCACGCGGACGGGCGCCCGTCGCTGTTCGTCTCGCTCAAGCCGGACGGCCGGGTGCTCGTCCACTGCCGCGCCGGATGCTCGACCGATGCCGTGCTGACGGCGGCCGGGCTGGTCACAGCCGACCTGTTCCGGGTGACCGGTGAGCCGACGCTGTCCGACGCCCCGCCCGTCGAGCTGGACCCCGGCACGATTGCCGCGCTCGCGCAGTACGTCACTGCCGCAGCGAGCCGCCTGCCCGGCTCTGAGAGCGCCGTGTACGCCCTGGAACGCTTCGGGGTGACCGAGGACATGGGCCGGGAACTGTCCCTTGGCCACGATGACGGCACGGTGACCACGCCGGGCTGGGACTTCCGGACGCAGGCGTACACGGCTCACCCCCGGCTTGTCGTGCCGATGCTCGACTGGCACGGCACGCCACGCGGTTTGCAAGGCCGGGACATCGGGGGCGCGTGCCCGGCCCGCTGGGTGAACCTCGCGAGCCCGGCCGAAGGCATGAGGTGGTCCGCAACGGGGGTGTTCCGCACCTCCGGGAGTTTCGACACGGTCCTTGTCACCGAGGGTCCCGGCGATGCGCTCACCGCCGTGGCTGCCGGGTACGCCGCCGTAGCCGTTCGGGGCGCCGGGGTGGCCCGCGCGGAGCGCACCGCGCGGGAGCTGGTCGACGGAGCGGCCCCGGGCGCGCGGCTGGTGCTCGCGGGGGACAACGACCGCAGCGGTAGCGAGTTCAACGCGAACCTTGGGGCGCAACTCGCCACGCTGGGAATCACGGCCCGCGTGCTCACGATTCCGGCCGCGCACAAGGACCTTGCCGACTGGCGAGCCGCCGCGCCGGACAGCTTCGCCGCCGCGCTGCACCAAGCCGTATCGGACGCGCCCGCGTGGACGCCGCCGGAGCAGGCACCGCCGAAGCCCACCAGGCCACGCCGCGAGCGGGTGCCGATGGAGGGAACCGACATTGCCAACGCCCGCCGCGCGCTGGACATCGTCGGCAAGGACACGGCCTACGTGGACGGGGTCGGGTTCCTCACGTGGACGGGCGCGGTGTGGTCGGTCATGAGCGCCACCCGGGAACGAGCCATCGGGCACCGGGTGGCGGACGCGATGACGGCGGAGCTTGCCGAGATCCGCGAGAAGTTCGGCGACGAATCCAATATGTACAAGGCCGCGCTGAAGACCACGCGGCGGATGCACATGGATTCCGGCATCCGGGCCGCGCTGGAACACCTGCGCACGATCACCGGTCACGAAGTCGAAGACTTCGACGCACACCCGCACTTGCTGACCTTCGCCAACGGCACGGTAGACCTGCGCACGGGAACGCTGCGCGCCCACGAACGCGACGACCGGCTGACCAAGATCATTCGGCACGACTTCGACCCGGACGCGCAGTGTCCACGATGGACACAGTTTCTCGCGGAGGTCTTCCCGGATGACCCGGAGTTGCCCGGGTACATGCGGCGGCTCATCGGCTACGGCATCACCGGCGAGACCCGCGAACACGCCTTCGCCCTGCTGTACGGGCATGGCAGCAACGGGAAGAGCGTGTTCGTCAACACCTTGGCGGAAGTGCTGCGGGGCATCACAGGGCACGTGTCACAAGCGGCCGTGGCCTATCAGCGCAGCTACGACCCGGGCGCGGCGAACCCGGCCCTTGCCGCGCTGCGCGGCGTCCGCCTGGCGGTGCTGTCCGAGCTGTCCGAGGGACTCCGGCTGAACGAAGCCCTTCTAAAGCAACTCACCGCCGGGGACCCGGTCACCGCGCGCGAGTTGTACAAGGGGATCTTTACGTTCCACCCGACCGCGCTCATGCTCATGGCCACGAACTATCGGCCCGACGTGCGCGGGCAGGATGACGGCTTTTGGCGCCGGACAAGGCTTATCCCGTTCACCCGGAGTTTCGGGGAAGCAGACAAGGACCCGATGCTCTCGCGGGCCTTGCTCGACGAAACGCCGGGCATCCTCGCATGGGCCGTGCAAGGCGCGGCCGAGTGGTACGCCGGGGGCCTGCGTGAGCCCGCGTCCGTGCGCGCGGCCGTGGCCGAGTACCGGCAACAGTCCGACGTGATGGACGGCTTCCTTCCCGGCGTGCTCGTGCGGGACCCGGCGGGCTCGATCCTTCAGAAGGCCGCGTGGGACATGTTCCAGAACTGGCGCGACGAAGAACAGGTCATGCAAGTTCTTCGTTGGGGGCCAAGGGAATTCGCCCGCAACCTGGAATCGCGCAAGGTGAAGAGCGTCCGCGCGAACGCGGGCAAGAAGTTGATCGGTGTGCGCGCTGCGCGGCCGGACGAGATTCACGCGGGGTAGCCGCAACCACCAAAGCAGGCAGGCCGGGCCGGGGATTTCTCTGCGGCCCGGCCTTTCCTGCACACACAATGAGGGGGGCTCATGTACGAACAGCACTACCGGGTTGCTGGGGAACCGGTCATCGTCCGGAACGTCGAGACCTCCGAGGACGCCCGCGCGTTCATCGAATGGTGCCGTAGCAACCACAATCGGCCGGTTGCGTTCGACACGGAGACCACCGGGCTCGACGTCTACGCGCCCGGGTTCCGCGTGCGCCTGGTCCAGTTCGGCACCGAGCGGGAAGCGTGGGTGCTTCCGGTCGACCCCGCGGCCGGCGTGGGGTGTGCACCACAAGCCGCAGCGCGCGAGGCGCTCGTATCCTTGCCGTTCATGTTGGCGCATAACGCAAAATTCGACGCGCTCGCCGTGTCCGCCCATCTCGGGGTGGACCTGGTGGGCCTGTGGCGTCGGATCACCGATACCCGGATTCTCGCGCATCTGCTCGACCCGCGCGGGCCGCAGGACCCCGGCGGAATCGGGCAAGGGCTCAAACCGTTGTCCGCTCGACACGTCGACCCGGACGCGCCGGACACACAAGCCGGGCTCTACGGTGAGTTCCGGAAACTCGGGCACACCAAGGAAACCGGGTGGGCCGCTATCCCACTCGGCAACGAGCTGTACACGCTGTACGCCGGGCTCGACGTCATCCTGACGTGCCGCTTGTTCGGTGTACTGGGGCCGCGGGTGGAGTTTGGCGGGTACGGGCAGCTCGCCGAGTTTGAGCACGCGGTGGCGCTGGTGTGCGCGCGGATGGAGGCGCGCGGGTTCCTGCTGGACGTCGAGTACACCGAATCCCTTGCGGCGCGGTTGCTCGACGAAGCCGACGAGTGGACGGCGGCGGCCCGGCGCTTCGGGGTGACGTCGGTGAACGCGCCCGCGCAGATTGCCGCCGCGCTCGAAGGCATGGGCGAAACCCTCACGGAGACAACGGACCCCGGTGCGCTCAAGGTGGACAAGGAAGTGTTGTTGCCGTTGGCGGACCTGGACCGCAAGTGGCAACGCATCGGCGCGCGCGAGCCGAATCCTCTTGCGGACGCGGTACTTCGCGCGAAGCGGGCGTCGAAATGGAAGACGTCCTATGCGGACGCGATGCTTGCGCTTCGGGACGTGGACGGCCGGATTCATCCGGACATCACGAGCCTGGCGGCGCGTACCGCGCGGATGTCGATTTCCCGGCCGCCCCTTCAACAACTGCCGTCCGGGGATTGGGTGATCCGGCGCGCGATGCAAGCCGAACCCGGGTGCGTGGTCGGGACCGTCGACTATCAGGCGGTGGAACTGCGGGTACTCGCCGCGCTGTCTGGCGACGTCCAGATGACCGCAGCGATCCACGCGGGCAAGGACTTGCACGCCTTCACGGCGGAACTGATCTACGGCCCGGACTTCACCGAGTACCACCGCAAGGTGTGCAAGGGGATCGGGTTCGGGAAGGTCTACGGCGGCGGCCCGGACACGCTCGCCCGGCAGACCGGGGCACCGCTCGACCAGGTCCAAGCCGCCATCCGTGCCTATGACCGGGCATACGCGGGGGTGCGGCGCTACTCGACGCGCCTACAGAACCGCGCCGAGTGGGGCGCACGGGAAGTCATCACCCCGGCGGGCCGCCGGTTGCCGCTCGATCGGCGACGGCTCTATGCGGCAACGAACTACGTGGTGCAGTCGAGCGCGCGGGACGTGCTCGCCGAAGCGCTCTTGCGGCTCGACGAACGCGGGCTAACGGAATTCTTGCGGCTTCCGGTTCATGACGAAGTCGTGTTCGTGGCCCCGGCCGCCGACGCGCCCGACGTCGGCCGCGAGATCCAGGCGGCAATGACGGTGGACGACTTCTACGGCGTGCCGCTCAGCACTGATTTGGACATCGGCGGGCGCACGTGGGGATCTCTCTACGGGGCCGCCGCATGAGGAAAAGGGGACATGATGGCGCGGTGCCGCTGCGGCACTACCCAAGGTGTGCGGGTCTACCCGATGTGGCCGCACAAGCTGTTCCTGTGCCGCTCGTGCGCGGGCGAGCACTTCAAGGCCCGGCGCCGCCAGGAGACGGCACGGCTGCTCGCGCAGTACGGCGACATGGGCCAGGCCGCCCGCCGCGCGGAGGCTCATCACGTCGCGCTGCGGGCCGAAACGGAGGGTCTCGCCCTTGGCGTGTGCACCACAAGAGCACCGCTCGCCGGCCGCGGGGCCGGGTTGGCGTGCGCACCACAAGTCACCGACGACGTCCGGGCCTGCCTGGACGCACTCGCCGCGCAGGCAGCAAGGTACTTCCGCGACTTCGCCGACCAGGCGTATCGGGTCTTCCCGTCCTACCGGGACCGGCAGAGAGCACGCGGTCACGCCCTGCGTGCCGATCAGAGGGCCGTGTACGCCCTCGCGTATGACGTGCCATGGCTGCGCAGGCTCTACCGCGACCGGTGCGCCTACTGCGGCGGGAAGGCCGTGCACCTGGACCACGTGTGGCCGCTAGTGCTGGCCGGGGATGACGCGCCGTGGAACCTCGCTCCGGCCTGCGCGGACTGCAACCTGTCCAAGGGCGGGCGGACGCTGGGCGGGTGGCTGCCCGGCAGGCTCAACGAGCTACCGCAGGACCAGCGGGCCGCCGTGCGGGGACTGTGGGCGGAGTGGGCCGCCGCGTGAACCAGCCCGGCAAGCTGTGCGCGCGGTGTGGGCTGGTCAAGCCGCTTGTGGCCTTCTACCGGCGGGCGTCAAGCAGGGATGGGCGCCGGGGCGTCTGCGCCGAGTGCTCACGGCGGGCCGCCGCGCTGCGTCACCAGGCCACCCGCGACGCGGCACGCAACCGGCGGTACGTCGCCCGGTACGGCATCACGGCCGCCGCCGTGGACGAGCTGCGCGCCGAACAGCGCTTCCGGTGCGCCGTGTGCGGGCGCCACGAAGACCGGTTGCCGCTCGGGCTCATGGTCGACCACCACCACCCGTCCGGCACGGTCCGCGCCCTGCTGTGTCATTCGTGCAATGCCGGAATCGGCCATTTCCGGGAATCGCCGGACCTGTTGCGCGCGGCAATTTTCTACCTTGCCCGCGCGGACGAATTGCTTGCGATTGCCGACAACGAAAGGAATTGAACGTGAGTCTGAGAACCGACCCTTTCACGGTGATCGCTGCGCGGTTGCGCATGGCCGCCGACACCTTCGCGGGTCTCGCGACCGCCGCCGATCACGTGGCCACCGAGGCACCGAAGTACCTCGCGGGCGTGCCCGTGAAGGGAGTGCGGCGGCCGGTTGAAGACGTCGTGACCGCACGCGAGGACTCCGGCATCTATGCCGCGCTGGACGCGGTCCGCCGCCACGCGACACAGGCCGTGTTGCACGCCGAGACAGCAAGCGCTTTCACCAGGCGCGCGGCGGACGCGTTCGACCGCCCCGCCGAGCAGCTCCGGCGAGTCGTTGAAAATTCACCCAATCAGCCCAAGTCAACGCAGGGTCAAACGTGACGTCTATCACTATGTGCGAGACGGGCACACTCTGTTGACTGGCTGGTAACTCAGGGTGCCCTAAGTGGCAATCGAACAAATGATCGATAAACGATGCGCTGGTGGGCGCTTAGATCCGGATCATCCACAATGGACCTTTTGCGCGAGCATCGCGCTTCTGGCCTGCGCGTTACACGATTAATCCGAGAAATTTTCAGTGTCCCGCCCTGTGGTCTAGACCCGCTAGCGTCACTCGTCTGAGGGGGCTACCGCTGGAAGGAAATACCGCCAAGTAGGGGGGAGATCGATGTCGTTTGGAAGACCCGGTCCGGACGCGCTTGTCAAGACGCTGCGCGCCCAGCTCGACGCCGGGAAACCCGCGCGGGCACAAGGTGCCGCACTGCCCGCGCACCTCAAGCGCCTTGCCGCTAGCACCGTCGCCGCACAGGCGCACGAAGACCCCCGCACCTCCGGTGCCCTGGTGGCCGCTGCCGCCGCCGGAGACCGCTCCGCAGAGCTGCCGCTGTACGTCCGCGTTGCGGCTGACCTGGAACGTACCGCCGCGCGACTGGCCGGAAACGCTGCGCTGGATCGTGAAGACCTTCACCAGGAAGGTGCGCTTCGACTGATCGAAGACATTCGTTCCGGGCTGGTCTCCGACAAATTCGGCGGAAACGTCGGCCCATACATCGGCCGTGCTGTCCGGCGCTCCCTGGTCGACCTTGCCGATTCGCAGCGCCCCGGCCGCCCGGTGATCCCCGGTCGCGAACGGCGCAGGCTGCGCGAAGCCCTGACCGCCACACTCACCGAAGACGGCGAATACAACGTGCTCGCTGCGGTCATGTACGCGCAAAGCCGGTTCGACTGGACCTTGCGGACCTTTTGGGCCGTGCACGGCTCCATGTTCGGCGGGTCGGTGCAGTGGACCGAACCCACGGGCACGGCGAGCCTCACCTACGCCGACACCACCCCGGACGCCGACGCGACCGACGCGCTTGCCCGTGTCGAAGACGCCGAAGACGTCCGCCGCATGTTGGACCACGCCGACCTAAACGACCGTGAACGCGAGGTAATCGAAGCCGTGCACGGATTCACCGGCCCGGCCGTCACCAACGACCAGGCGGCCGAGTTGCTCGGCCTCTCGACCCGCCACGTGAAGCGCCTGCGCTCCGCCGCACTCGCCAAGCTCAGCGCCGCTGCCGCCGCCCTTGGCCTTACCCGCGACCAGCCACCGACACACCAGAAGGAGGCCACCACATGCGCGTCTATCGCTGCCTGACCGACGAAGACGACTACATCGGCATTGCCACGACCGCAGGCGGAGTGCTGCTCACGGTGCACGAGACCCGCACCACCGCAGGGCAGCCCGCCACCGCCGAACACGAGATCTCGGCCGATGACGCCCGCGCGCTTGCCGACAAGATCAGGGCCGTCCTCGCCGGAGAGGACAAGGCCGGGGAGACCTGCGGCATGTATGTCGGACTGCGCCCCGGCGAAGCCACGGGCCTACTCGTCTCCGTGGGCCTGGACACCGGGGCGACCGCGTGCGTGATCCTCTCCCGCGAAGACGCCGCCGGGCTGGCTGATCGGCTCACGCTCGCAGGCGCCGAACTGCCCGCCGACACGGCCCCCGCGACCGACCCGGGCGAGTTTCCCGATCTTGCCCGCCGGGCCGCCGCCCTGCGCATCACTGCCACCACGTTCGACGTCGCCGAAGTCGACCTTTACGACGCGGCCGAATGGGTAGCGGCCGAACCCGCCGCATAGGAATTCCCGCCCCGAGCGTCTGCCTGGACGCTCGGGGCTTTTCATGTTCTTGGAACTTGGTGTGTGCACTACAAACAACCGCGACCCCCGTTCGCGTGACTGAACCCCATACGAAGGTTTGATACTCACGGCCGCCGACCACTGGTAGCGTTCTCGACGTTCAGGCCGGGACGGACTTACACGCCGGTTCTAACCTGAACGGAAGGCCCCCGTTGGCGACAGCGGGGGCCTTCCCAATGCCATGCCCCTTGTGGTGTGCACATCAAACGCACTCGAGCCGGCCGCGGCCGTCGTGGTTGGCGTGCACACCACAACGTAACTCCGTCACGCGGTTCGTCGATAAGGCCATGTGACCCACAGAACCGTGAAGACTGCGGCGGCCGTACTCGCTGCCTGCCTGCTCGGGCTCGCCGCAGGATGCACTAACCAGCCGTCCGAACCGTCGCCGACCTCCGCCCCGGCGCAGACCCCACCAAGCGCCCCGGCAGACCAGCCCGCTAACACGGGCACCGCGCTCCGCGACGCATTCACGGCCGCGAGCAAGTCCGCACCATGGGCTTCCAAGGTGTCGGGTATCAAGCTCGACGGCCGGGGAGTCATCGTGACGTCCGCGCTCACTAAAGCCGACAAGGCGACGTCCAAGAGCATCTGTGAGGCCGCGCTCAAGGTCGCCAAGGACACGAAGACAGACTTTCAGAGCGTCGCCGTCCGCAGCGCCGACGACAGCACCCTTGCACACCAGAATGAGGCGTACGGCCCCAAGCGGTGCGAAAACTAGCAACGCATGGCAGAGGCCCCCTCCCGGCACTCGGAGGGGGCCTCTTCGATTGCTTATTTATTGTTGTCAGCCGACTTATCGTTGTCCTGGATAGTCAAATCGAGCAGCTTGGCATGGTCCTCCGCTGCCTCAATATCGTTGTTATTCACGTTCTCAAGAACGCTTGCCAGCAACTGGCGTTCTTGCGGGTTCAGCTTTCGGTCACGGGCCATGTCACGCACTCTCGTTGTTCGCACTAGATTCGGGGGCTGCGGGCGGAGCGGGCGGGGTGAGCCTCGGGGGCAACTCCACAGGTTCCGGCCACTCGCTCGGCACCGCGCAATACGGCGGCGCCTCGTACTGATAATTCAGTTCCTGCTTGTAATGCGGGCCTTTCGGCTCACGCAGGCGAACCGCCTGATTCAGAACTTTCGCGGCGCTGCCAACGGTCGTCCAGAAAACCATGTCTGGCGTAAAGATCTTCAATGTCGGAGTGAGGACGGTCCGGTATGCGACCGCGTAGTTCACATTGTGCACGATGACGACCTCTCCATATTGGTGCTTTGGCCACAAACGCGCGGCTCCGAGACCTGCGACGTCGTCGTGCGTGCCGAAATAGTAGAGCATCCAACCGGATTCGCGCAGCTCAGTGAACCGGTTTCCGATCTTGTCAGTCATTCCTGCTCTTCTGATTTGTTCGTTGACATACTTTTCCTGAAGGTGATTCGCGACGTCAGATAGACCGATCGCTGTTTCGATGTCGCCCAGCAAGAGAAACACGTCTGCCGCTTTGGCGAGGCCCTCGATTTCGGCTGCACTCCACTCCTGATTCATCCGTCGCCTTCAAGTTGATCTAAAAGTATTTCTGCCTTCCCTTGCTCGAAGCGTGCCCAGTACAAGGCGGCAGCTCTGTTTGCGTGATCTATCTCAGATACGCGCAGATACATACTCCGATTCTTTCGATGATGCTTTACCCATGCTTCGAAGCCTGCTCCCGGCGCCGGGAGCGTGGCCGCAGCGATCACGTGCGCATGGACAAGGGTTTCGGGATCATCCGGTGGAGCACCGGGCACCATGGCACTATGCCGCAATTTCGGCCGCAAAGGCGGCAAACGTTTCCCGCGACACCGCAATTACCGGGATCTTGTCGGGTCGCTGGCCGTGATGCTCGCAGCCGCGAAGTACCATTTTCCCACCCGCCGTTTCGACGTCGGAGCACTCACCGTTTCGGAGCGCCTCAGCGAACGCAGACAATTCATGTCGACTGAAGACACGCACTTTCAGATCATGGTCTCGAACTACAGTGAACGCCTCGCCCGCATACTCGAATTCCGTGGTCTGTAGCATGTCGAAGCCCGACCCGTACGTTTTCCAACCGTGGATCATTTGGCTACTGCGAGCGGATACCTTCCCTATGAAAGCGGCAACAGTTGCCCGCTCGACGTCGGAAAGTCGCATGTTTCCTCCGTAATTTTCCTGTTCTCAATCGGCCGCTGTTGCGGCACCCTCAGCGCGTGCCGCCCCGGGGCCTGCTCTGGCGTTTGAACGCGTGGCCTAGGTGCATACGGCCGGGCAAGACTCGGCGCACCGTCGCCCGAGTGAAGAAGTTCTTCGCAGATCCAGCGCCGTTCGGTGGGCGGGTCGACGGAAGTGGGGGCGTGTTCCGCGAGGAAACCCGGCTCAACCGGCGCGCGTCGCACAGATTCCGGCAGGTGCACATCTGGCGTAGAGGGTGCGGACGGCTCGGCGGGGGCAGCAACCTGCGCGACCTGTGCGGATAGCGCTTTCACTGGCTCGCGCGCGGCTCGCCTCTCCTGCTCGGCGCGACGTTGGCCGTCAAGCTCGGCGCGGCGCCGGTTCTCAAGCTCGACGCGTCGTCGGATCACGTCCACGGAGTACTCATGCTCGACGGGGCGGGGAGGCCGTCGAAGACGCCCCAAGTAGAGGAAGGCCACGAACGCGAGGCCCGCCAAGGCGGTGAACACAACGACTACCGGATTACCCATGACGAGCACCCCGCCCGTCCACGGCTTCCCGCTGGCAGTCTCGGCGAGCCTTCATGGCCGTCACCTCTCAACGATCACGGACGAGGACGCGCGCACTCACGTGGCGCGTGCGGGATGACGCGCGCCCCCGCCCTACCGCCGACGGGGTGTAGCGCCACCGCCGACCCTTGTAATTTAAGGCTGTATCTACAGGGATAAAATACACCCTTTGGGTGAGATCGCTGGTCGCGGCGGTGACGCTAGGCTCCCTGTCCATGGCGACGACGCAACGAAAGATCCAGTTCGGCGAGTGGCTCGCTACTCAGCGGCTGCGTGCCGGGAAGTCGTTGGAGGACGTTGCCGAAGCACTGGCGGTGACTGCGACATCGGTGGGCCGATACGAGTCCGGCAGCTCGCGACCATCGCGCTTGGCGTTTCAAGTCCTGGTCCAGCTCTTCGACTTGTCGTGGGACACGGCCGCCGAAGGTTTCGCGTTGTGGGAGGACGCCGGACAGCGCCCTACGCGCATCCGTCTTCCCGGTGGGGCTACGAAGGAATACCGAGCGTTGGTGCGCGCCGAGTCCGAAGCCGTGTCTGTCCGAACGCTCCAGCCCATAGCGGTCCCCGGCCTGTTGCAGACTCCCGCGTACGCCGAAGCGCTCATGCAGGCCGGTCACCGGTTTCACGACCCGAATACACGGATCACTCAGTACGTCGCAGCTCGGATGAAGCGACAGAAGCGTCTCGAAGGTGACGACCCGCTTCACCTCCACGTGCTGCTTGACGAAGCCGTCATTCGCCGCCCTGTCGGTGGACCGGTGATCATGGCCGAACAGATTCAGCACCTGCTCACCATGAGCGAGCGAGCCAACGTGACGGTGCAACTGGTCCCGCTCTCCGCCGGGGCCTACGCAACCATGGCGGGCAGCTTCACAGTCCTGAGCTTCCCGCGACCGCAGGACGTGCCGTGCGTGTACCTCGAACACTCAGCCGGAGGCGAGTGGATAGACAATCAAGATGACGTCAAGCGTTACGAAGACACCTTCGGTGATGTAGCCACCGAAGACGCTTGGTCACCGGAAGAGTCGACGGACGGCCTCCGTCGAGAGCTAGGGATGTTGAAGTCACCATGACCGAGGAACCCACGTGGCGAAAGAGCAGTTACAGCGGCGGTACAGGCAACAACGAGTGCATCGAGCTTCAGACTGGCGGTGGCGGTGAACGGGTCAAGATCCGTGACAGCAAAGCCCCCCGTGCTGGCCACCTGACCATCACGGCCGATGCTCACCGAGCTTTGCTCAAGGCGATTAGGTCCGACGAGCAGGGCGCATAGCAGCAGTAACAGTGAAAACGGGGCACCTGGACACACCGGGTGCCCCGTTTCGTTGGCACAGAGTGCCCAACACGACACGAAGAGCCCCGGCACGCGAGGGGGAGGTACGCGCCGGGGCCTTGATTGAGGCTACGCGTCGGCGGGGAGCTTGCCTAACAGCTCGCGGGTGCCGTTTTCGTCGGTGGTGGGTGCGATCCTCACCAGCAACCGGCGAAGGGGGTAACCATGGCCGACGTCGGCGAAGTCGCCAGGCTGGTCACCGCTGCGCTCGACGCGATGGGCAACGCCGTAGCTGCGCTGGAACAGGCCCACGACCAGGCCAAGGAAGCTCACAGCGACCTTGTGAAGGCGTGGCAGGGCCGGACGGCGGACGACGCGATCCAGGCTGAAGAGCTTGTCGGGGGCGTGCCAGCCGACGCCACCGCGCTTGCTGAGCAAGTGCGCAAGACCATGAAAGACCTGACGAGTTACCGGGCCAGTCTCACCGGGGCACCTCCGCCAGCGGACGGGCAGCCCGGCACGGAGACAACTCGTGGTGCACACACCAGGCCGGCCGCGGACGATGCCGCGAGGAAAACCACGCCTGACGAGCCCGAACGGGTCACGGCCGCTCGCGCGGCGCTGCCGCCACCGGTTGAGCGCGGCCAGAAGACGCACGGCCGATGGTTCGCCAACGGGTCAACAGAGCCTGATCGGGAGATCGTGAGCGGCAAGCACGACGCCAACCCGGACGACCCGGACGACGTCTCCTACGAGACCGCCCAAGCTCACCTGACGCGACTTGGATTCAACCGCCTGGCCATCGCGTCGCACGTTGAAACCCGGCTCGCTGTCCGCATGGCTCGAACGGAACTGCGTGAGGTCACCGTTACCATCAACCACGTTCCGTGCCCGGGGCCGTTCGGCTGTGACACCGTGTTGCCCGCTGTGCTGCCCCCGGGCAAGACACTCACCGTCTACGGCGTCAAGGCGGACGGAACCTACGTCGTCAACCGCTACACAGGAGCCCCCGAATGACCCTCTCAGCGTGGTACGAAGGCCACACGGACGCACCTGTCATCGTGGCTACCCCGGCGGAACTGGACGCCCTCTTAGACGACGTGGCTGCCCTCGACGGCCCGCAGCTCGTCCAGCTCTTGCAGGATGGCGATATGGCCAAGCCGGACCTGTCGGTGGGATTCGACGGAGACCGGGGCGTGCTGCGGTACGCGGGCAAGGCCGAAGAGTTCTACAGCAAGGGCGGAACATTCCCGCTTCCCGAGTACGGCGAAGTCATGTACTACTTCGCCACCGGAGAGTTCGAGTACCCCGACGACGCCGAGATCCCGGCGGCGGACGCGCGGAAGGCGGCACACGAATACCTGGCGTCCGGGGGCGAGCGGCCCACATGCGTCGAGTGGACCCGGGAAGGGCCTACGCCCTGACAGCCGCGCTCTCGCGTAGCTGAAGGCCGGGGCCTGATGACCTGCTTACGCGCCCTTCGCACCAGGGACATATGGCTTCGTCAGCACAAAAGACCAGGTCAGCGGCGTAATTCACGCTACTTGCGAAGTAGTGTAGGTTCGTAACTCAGGCGTGCGGTCGTAGCGCTGGTCCTTGGTCAGGTAGTCGCCCTCGCGCTGCTGCTCGTGGTCGTTGCCACCGGTGATGAAGTGCACGGTCAGGCGACCGTCGGAAATCTGGTCGAGGCTGGCGAACGTCTTCGCCGCGAAGGTCGGGTACGACACGTTCGGCCGATGCGCGAGCAGGATCTGCAGCGTGTCGAGCTTCGTCGCGACGTACGCCGCCGCCTGCGCGGGGTCGGGCGAGCCGGAGCCGTAGGCGAATAACACCCTGTCCCAGCCGAAGTCCTCGTGCGCGCGGGCCAACCGCAGCGTGTACTCCTTGTCGAAGACGCCGCCGGATCGCGCGTGCGTTTCCGAACCGTCGTGCGTTCCCCCGATACCCAGGAATTCGACCGGCATACCGCCACCCCATTTCGTCGCTCTTTTCTACGGCTACGCCTTCGGCGCGCGGGACGGCAACGACGTCCGGCTGCTGGGAAGATCAGGAGCAACGCCGGAGCCAGCGGTAACGCTCGATGACCTCGACGGAGTCCCGGACCTGCTCGAACGACGGCGCCGCGGCGCGGTTGAAGACGACGGTCAGCGAGCGTTTCTCGATCACCACGAACTCGGCGTCGATCCCGGCTTCGGTCGCGGCCGCGTCGACGATTTCGCGCCAGCGCGGGGGATCGATCCGGTCGTCGGCCCATTCGTGACAGAAGATCGCCCAGCGGCCGTGGCGCAGCGTGTCGACCACGTCCTTGGCCGTCGGTGCCTTGTCCGGCCCGCCGATGTCATCGGACACCTCTGCCACCTTCCCGTCCGCGCGCGGAAGACAGCGTGCCGGAACTCTGCTGCGCGATCATCGGCGATCCTTTCCGTGCCGGGACAGATATCAGGGATTCGGTGCCGTGTGCACGGTGGTTTGCGGGATCTTTCCGCCGGTGTCCGCACTATGGGAACTTCCCGGCGTGGCGCCTGCCCGGCGTAACTTCGGGGTGTGGCCGAAGATCCGCCGTTCACACTCGCCGTCGTGGGCGCCGGACCGCGTGGGGTCGGCGTCCTCGAAAGGCTTGCCGCGAACGCTCCGGAACTGCTCTCCGGGCGGCTCGTCGTGCATCTGATCGACCCGTTCCCGCCGGGACCGGGCCGGGTCTGGCGTCATGCGCAGTCCCCGTTGCTGCGCATGAATTCGATGGCCGAGGACGTCACGGTGTTCACCGACGACTCGGTGCGGATCGACGGGCCGATCCGGCCGGGTCCCTCCCTCATCGAGTGGGCGCGTCAGGTGCGTGACGGCACGCTCGACGCGCAGGTGCCCGCCGACGTGCGGGCCGAACTGGACGCGCTGGCGGGCACGGAATTCCCGACCCGGCGGCTGCAAAGCGCCTATCTTGACTGGTTCTACCGGAAAGTGCTGGCGGAACTGCCCGGCGGTGTCGAGGTCGTCGAGCACCGTGCGCATGCGGTGCGGGTCGAGGACGGCGATCCGCAGCGGGTGTGGCTCGACGGTGTCGACGAGCCTGTTGCCGCCGACGCGGTGATGTTCACCGTGGGCCACCTCGACGCCGAACCGGACGGCCGGGAGAGCGAACTCGCCGATTTCGCCGTCCAGCACGGCTTGGCGTATTACCCGGCCGGGTACACCGCCGACGTCGACTACGGGGCCGTTCCCGCCGGGGAACCGGTGCTGGTACGGGGATTCGGGCTCGCTTTCGTGGATCTCATGTTGCTGCTGACCGAGGGCCGCGGCGGCCGATTCGAGGAGCTCGCCTGCGGCGGGCTGCGGTATCACCCGAGCGGCGCCGAACCGGTGCTGCACGTCGGCTCGCGGCGCGGCGTGCCGTATCACGCGAAAATCGGCTACCGGCTTCGGGGAAAACCGTTGCAGCTGCCCAAGTTCTTCGACGCCTACGCGATAGAGAAGCTGTGCGAGGCGCCTGGGCCGATTCACTTCCGCGACGACGTCTGGCCGGTGATCGCGAAGGAGATCGCCTGGGGGTACTACAGTGAACTGTTCACCGGGCATCCGGACCGGGTCCGGCTCGACTTCGCCGTGTTCGCCGACGCTTTCGCCGATATACCGTGGGATTCCGCGGAAATGACGTCGTTGATAGACCGAGCCGTACCCGCTGAGCAGGACCGGCTCGATCTGTCCGCTTTGGACCGTCCGCTGACCGGACTGCGGACCGGTTCCGCGGAGGAGTTCGGCAAGGAACTGCGGGAGTACATCGAAGCGGATCTCGCCCGGCGTGCCGACGGTGAGTTCAGTGCCGATCTCGGCGCGTTCATGGCCTTGCTTTCGGTGTACGGCCAGCTCGCCGGCCTGGTGGGTACCGGCCGTCTGGACGCGTCGTCGCAGTTGTCCGATCTGGACGGATGGTTCCACGGGTTCTTCTCGTACTTCGCCAGCGGGCCACCGCCGCGGCGGCTGGAGGAACTGCTGGCACTACAGGAGGCCGGACTGGTTTCCTTCGTGGGCGCGGAAATGCGGGTACGGGCGGACGCCTCGCGTGGCCTGTTCGCCGCCTCCGGTGTGAGCTTTCCCGGCGAGGTGACTGCGCGGACGTTGATCGAAGCGCGGCTGCCGGACGCCAGTGTCGGGCGCGCGTCGGACGAGTTGCTGCGGCAGCTGCGTGATTCCGGGGAACTCGTCGAGGAGTCCATTGTGGATTCGACGACCGGGGACCGGTTGTCGTCCGGGCGGATCCACACGCGGGTGAGCGACTCGAGGATGCTGGACGGCGCGGGCGAGGCGCGGCCACGCCGCTTCGCCGTCGGCCCGCACACGAGTGCGCGCTCGGCCGCGGCGTTCACGCGGCCACGGACGAACGCGGCGTCCTTCCGGCAGAACGATGCGGTGGCGCGGGAGATTCTGCGGTTGACCGGGGAGCGTTGACGCGCTCGCTGTCGTCGGGGCGGTGGCTGTGGCGGTGGCCGGTGCTGGGGCCGCGGCGTGACTGCGACAAGGGCGTCCCTGGGTGCGTTGGGTGCGGCGAGGGCGTCCCTCGGTGCGGTGTACGCACCAAGGGCGTCCCTCGGCCCGGCTGCGTCCAGCCGTCGGGCCGGCGCGATGTCCCGAACGCGTCGTTGGCGACGATGAACGTCTCGAACGGAGCGTTCGCGACAGACGATGCCGCGCCGAACGCCCTGAAGGGGGCCTTCACAGCACTCAGCGCCGGTAAGGACCCCTTCACGGCGACACTATCCACAAAGGACACATCCGGCGGTTCGCAACGTCATTTATGCGGGCCATCCGAACACCGATGGAGTCAGGTGCGGTGTCTCGAACGAAGCGTCGTCCGAGACACCGTCACAGTGCCCCGTCACGGATTTCCGCGCAGGTCGGCCGGGTCGCGAACGGTACATTGCCGGCGTTCAACGCCGGGATCGCGCCGTTCGCGACTCCTGCCATGGCAGGGTCCCCGTGTCCTCAACGCGTCGTTGAGGACGGTCGACGTCCCCAACGACGCGTTCCGGACATGGAGCCGCCCGGCGCCAAGCACGTCTCAGCGAGACATTTCGCCCATACCGAGAAGTCTCACCGCGGATCGTTGCTGGTGGCCGCCTCGGCCGCCGAGTTGTGAACAGGCTTGTCCACAGGCACCCCCGGATGTGGACAACTCGGCGGCCTTCCCCGCTGTGCCCCGGTTTCGTCGTACCCGGGCGATAGAATGTTGCAGGGACGCCCCCCAAGGGCGGGTGGGGGGTGCCTAGGGGATGGGGAGGCAGGGCGGGCCGAGTCCAAGTCAGCTCACCAATCGCGTGACGGTAGCTGGTTCGCCACCACCGGCATCACCTCTGACGCGAACAGTTCCAGCACGGCACGCGCCTCACCGTCGGTGAGGCCGTCCACCGAGACCGCCTGCACCTCGTGCCCGAACGAATCGTGGTAGTCGCCGATCTTGTCGATCACCTGCTGCGGGCTCCCGACCAGCGCCGAGCCGTTCGCGATCTTGTCCTCCAGCGTGGTGAACTCCGACTTGTTGTGCTGGTAGGCCGGGGTCTTCGTCAACGCCTCGAAGTACGGCCGGTAGCCGTCCAGCGCCTCCTGCGAGGTCCGCGCCACATACAGGCCGCCCGCGCCGGAGCCGACCAGCGCGTCCGCCGGGTCGTGGCCGTAGTCCGCCCAGCGCTGCCGGTAGTGATCGATCAGGTCGGCGTACTTCTTCTTCGGGTGGAAGCCGTTCGCGGTGAACAGCGGGTCCCCGAACCGCGCGGCCAGTTCGGTCGACTCCGTGCTGGAGGCGCTGCCGTGCCAGATCCGGGGCCGCTCGTGGAACGGCCGCGGTTGGGTGGTGACGTCTGTCAAGGGCGTCCGGAACTCGCCGGACCACGTCACGTTCTCCTCGTAGAAGAGCCGCCGAAGCAGTTCGAAATTCTCGGACTGGTATTCCCATTGCCGTTCCTCGGAAAGCCCGAACAACGGGAAGTGCCGCGGATCGTTTCCCTTGCCGATCATCAGTTCCAGCCGCCCGCCGGAGAGCTGGTCGAGCGTCGCGTAGTCCTCGGCGACGCGGACCGGGTCGAGCACGCTGATCACGGTCAACGTCGTCAGCAGCCGGACGCGCGAAGTGCGTTCGGCGATCGCGGCGAGGATCACCGGTGGCGCGGACGAAAGGAACGGCTCGCCGTGGCGTTCGCCGACGCCGTATGCGTCGAAACCGAGATCTTCGGCGAATTTCGCGTAATCGACGACCTGTCGCAGTCGTTCGTGCTGACTCGGGGCCTTGCCGGTCGCCGGGTCGGGGTGGTTGGCCACGAGGGAGAACAAACCGAACTTCATCGGACCTCCTGCACAGATCGGCCGGGAATCGCCGCGAGGAGTTCGCGGGTGTATTCGGCCTTCGGCTGATGCAACACTTCGGCGGCCGGTCCCATTTCCACGAGTTCACCCGAACGCAGCACCCCGACCCGGTCAGCAAGCTGGCGCACCACGGCGAGGTCGTGCGAGATGAACAGATAGCTCAGCCCGAGTTCCGCTTGAAGATCGGACAGCAAGCGCAGAATCTGGGCCTGCACCGAAACGTCCAAAGCGGACACTGGCTCGTCGCAGACGAGCAGCTCCGGGCGCAAGGCCAGCGCACGTGCGATCGCGACGCGCTGTCGTTGCCCACCGGAAAGTTCGGCGGGCTTACGGCGCAGCGCCGTCGAGGGTAACGCCACCTGGCCCAGCAGTTCCGCCGCCCGCGCACGCCGTTCGGCCCTGGTGCCGACACCGAACGCACGCAACGGTTCCGCGACGATCTCCTCGACGGTGAACTTCGGATTCAGCGAAGCGTAGGGGTTCTGGTACACGAGCTGGGCCCGTCGGCGCAGTTGCCGCAGGTCTTCGCCGCGTACCTCGGTGACATCCTGGCCGTCGAAGGTGATCGACCCGGCCGACGGCGTTTCCAGCCGCAGCACCATCCGCGCGGTCGTCGTCTTTCCCGAGCCGGACTCGCCGACCAGCGCGAGCGTCTGACCGCGCGGAATGTCGAACGACACGTCGTCGACGGCACGCACTACCCGCCCGCCGGGGAGGGCGAACGTCTTCGACAGTCCTCGCACCGACACGATCGGTTCGCTCGGCGGGCGAGGCGGCCGCAGTGGTTCGGCGGACATGCTCGGTGCCGCGGCGAGCAACTGCCGCGTGTATGCCTGCGAAGGCGCTCCGATGACCTCACCCGCAGTGCCTTCTTCGACGACCTCGCCGCCGGACAGCACCGCGATCCGAGACGCGCGATCCGCGGCGACACCGAGGTCGTGCGTGATGAGCAGGATCGCCGTCCCCGACTCGCCGGCCAGTTCCTCGAGGTGATCGAGGATCCGCTTCTGCACGGTGACGTCGAGTGCGCTGGTCGGCTCGTCCGCGATGATCAGCTTCGGCCGCCCCGCCAGTGCGGCGGCGATCAGCGCCCGTTGCCGCATCCCACCGGAAAGCTCGTGCGGGTACTGCCGCGCGCGGGCTTCGGGTTCGGGAATCCCGGCTTTGCGCAACAGCTCCACCGCTTCGACCCCCGCGGTACGCCGATCGGCGAAGCCGTGGATCCGCAGTACTTCGGCGACCTGATCGCCGATCCGGTGTACGGGATTGAGTGACACGGCGGGATCTTGCGGCACCAGAGCGATTTCCCTGCCCCGTATTCCACGCCATTGCCGATCCGACAGCCGCGTGAGATCACGCCCGGCGAAGGTGATCTCGCCGTCGTCGATCCGTCCGCCACGGGGGAACAGCCCGATCGCGGCGTGCGCCGTTGTACTCTTCCCCGAACCGGACTCGCCGACCACCGCGACGACCTGTCCGGTGTGGACGGTCAGATCCACGCCCCGCACCGCCGGGACCACGCCGGATCTCGTCCGGTAGGACACCGCGAGATCGCGGATCCGCAGCAGTTCGTCGGTCATCGTCCGTCGCCTCCGTCCAGCGCGCGGGAAAGCCGGTTCGCGGCAAGGACCATCGCGGCGACCGTCAGACCCGGGAACGTCGTCATCCACCACGCGGTGGCCAGGAAGTTGCGGCCGCCCGCGACGAGCGCGCCCCATTCCGGCGTCGGTGGCGTCGCGCCGAAACCGAGGAAGCTCAGCGCCGACACTTCCAGCACCGCTGTGCCCAGGGTGAGCGTCGCCAGCGCGAGCACCGGGCCGAGCGCGTTCGGCAGCACATGCCTGCCGAGGACGCCGGACCAGCGCACCCCGCTCGCCCGCGCGGCCTCGACGTACACGGTGCTGCGCACGCGGAGCACCTCCGCGCGCATCAGCCGGGCGAACGCGGCGAGATTGGCGATACCGACTGCGATCGCGACATTCGTCGTGCCGAAGCCCAGCGCGGTGACCAGCGCGAGCGAGAGCAGGATCGGCGGGATCGCCAGCAGAACGTCCACCACCCGCATCACCACGGTGTCCAGTACGCCGCCTCGGAACCCGGCGATCAGGCCGAGCGCGGCTCCGGCGATGAGCGCGACGAGCACGGCGATGACGGTGGCGCGTAAGGACAACGACGCGCCGTGCACGACGCGGGCGAAGATGTCGCGCCCCGTCTCGTCCGTGCCGAACAGGTGTGCCAGGGACGGCCCGCGCAGTTTCTGGGCCGGGACACCGCTGATCGGGTCGTAGCCGGTGAACAACGACGGCGCGACCGCGGCGAGCAGCGCGAGCACGAGGATCACGACGGCCAGTGCGAGGCCCGGCCTGCGTACCACGACCCCGGTGCGTTGTGCCAGGTCAACCACGGGCCACCTCCGGTGCCTTCGTCGCGGCGATCCGCGGGTCGAGAAGCGGGTAGAGCAGGTCGACGACGAGGTTCAGCACCACGAACACCAGCGCCGCCAGCACGATCACGGCCTGTACCACCGGGATGTCCTGGTTCGTCACCGCGGCCGCGGTGACCCGGCCGACGCCGTCACGGGAGAACACCGTCTCGGTGATCACGGACCCGGCGAGCAGATTGCCCGCCACCACCCCGGCCACGGTAAGCGCCGGTACGGCGGCGTTGCGCAAAATATGTCCGAAGTGGACTCTCAGGCGGCTGGCACCCTTGGCGGACGCGGTTTCGACGTACGGTTCGGCGAGTTGAGCGGTCAGGCTCCTGGCGAGCACCTGGCCGATGATCGCTCCCGTCGGCAGCGCGAGCGTGATCGCGGGCAGGATCAGCGAGGCGAAGCCCTGCGTGCCCAGGGCGGGAAACAGCCGCAGGCGGAACGAGAAGAACTGGATGAGCAGCAGCCCGACCCAGAACGTCGGCAGGGAAATTCCCAATGGTGGCAAGGAAAGCAGCAGCTGACGCAGGCATGGCCGCCGGGTGTAGGTCCCGGCGATGGCGATCCCGCCACCACCGAGGATTGCCAGCAGCACGGCGATCCCGGTCACCGCGAGCGTCGGTGGCAGTGCCGAGACGACCATGTGCGCCGCGTCGTCGCCGGTCGTGATGCTGCGCCCGAAATCCCCGTGCAGCGCGGACAGCAAGCGCTTTCCGTACTGCACGGGAAGCGGGTCGTCCAGCCCGTACTCCGCGCGAGCCTGCGCGAGCTGTTCGGGACTCGCGGTGATGCCGCCTTCGCCGCCGCCGAGCTTCGCCGAAACGGCGTCGCCGGGCAACAGGTAGAGGATCACGAAAGACAGCGTGAACGCCGCCCACAGTACGAATACCGCCTGCCCGACACGGCGGAGCAGATACGCTCTCATGAGCCGGAAACCCAGGTGTCGAACAGCTGGAGCCGGGAGGACGCCTCGAAGTCGACCGAATGGGCGGTCGTGCCGACGGCGAGTACCTGGGTCAGCTCGAACACCGGAGCCGTGTACCCGTGCTCTACGATGAGTTTCTGGGCCAGCTCGGCGGCGGGCTTGCGTTTTCCAGAGTCCACTGTGGACGCCTGGTCGTCGAGCGCGGCGTCGAGCGGATTGCCGGCGGGGAGCTTGCTGCGGTTGCTCGCCTTGGTGGAGAAGATGCCGCGCAGGATGTCCGGATCCGCCCTGGTCACGTTGTACCAGAGGTACTCGTAGTCGCCGCTTTGCTGCGCCTGCACGGTTTCCGCGGTGGTGCGCTGGTCGATGCGCAGCTCGAAGCCGATCTTGCGCAGCTGCTGCTGGACGAGTTCGAGCACGCTGCGGTTCTGGTTGAACACCGGGGAGAACTGCACGGCCGCGGTGAGGCGCTGTCCGTCCTTCGCACGGATCCCGTCCGGCCCCGGCTTCCAGCCGTCGCCCTCGAGCAGCGCGGACGCGCCGCTGGGATCGTAGGCGAGCTGCGCGGAGAGGTCCGCGTGCAGTGGCGTCGCCGAGCCGAGAATACTGGTGGCGGGCTTGTAGTTCCCGGTCAGGACGGTGCTGGTGACCTCCTGGCGGTTGATGCCCTTGACGACGGCCTGGCGCACCTTCTCGTCGGTGAGTACCCCGCGCGTGGTGTTCGCGTGCAGGTTGAACACGACGCCCGGATTCGGCCGGACCGGTTCGGTGAAGCCGTTGCCCGCGAACTGTGGTTCGTCGACCGGCTGGACGTCGGTGATCGCGTCGAGCTGGCCGGAGGCGAGACTGCCGGTGCGGACGCCCGGCTCGGGCACGATCTTGTAGTTCACCTTGTCGAGATACGCCTCGCCCTGGTGGCGGAACAGCGACGAACCCCACGCGTAGCCCTTGCGCTTCGCGAGCACGATTTCCTGGTTCTGCCGGAAACTCTGGAACACGAACGGGCCCGAGCCGATGAGCCCGTCGCCCTGGCAGCGCTGGTCCGGGGTTTTCTTGTACGCGGACGGGGCGAGAAGACCGAGCGACATCGTCGAGCTGGCCTGGAGGAACTGCGCGCTCGGCGCGCTGAACTCGACGCGCACGGTGTGCGGGTCCACCACCGTGCTTGCCTTGTACGCGGCCAAATATCCGGAGGCCAGCTGGGCTTTCGCGCCGAGTGCCTTGATCCCGTCGAAGTTCGCCTTCACCGCGGCCGCGTCGACCGGCGTGCCGTCGGAGAACGTCGCGCCGTCGCGCAGGTGAAAGGTGAACGCCGTCGAATCGGCGCTGACCTCCCACTTCTGGGCCAGCCACGGCTTGATCTCACCGGTTTTCGGGTCCTGATCGGTGAGCGAGTCGACGAGCTGACGGCCGACGTTGAGCGCGGCGTTCGTCCCGAACTGCTGGGGATCGATGCAGTCGGGATTGGACGAAATGCCCAGCCGCAGCGTGCCGCCGGGGCGGGGCGGGCCCGCGTCGGCCGCGGGATCACCGCCCGCGGCCGAACAGGCGGCCACCGTGGTCAGCAGCAGGGGCAGGGCGAGCGCGGCGGTGACGACGCGCACGCGGGACAGGGGTGATCCAGGCACCGGGCGGCTCCAGCGGGGAACGGGGCGCTTTCGCTTGCGCCGACCCGTTTCACGCTAATCACGCCCTTGAGCCCGTCCCACTTCCCGAGCCGGGGTCCCACTCCCTGAAAACTTCCCCGGACCCGCTTGACGATCCGTGAATGCGCCCCAATGAGGTTTTGTCAGTAGGTGCGGGGGTGCGGTTTTGCTGGTGGGTGCTTTCCCGGGGGCTTGGTGAAGGGGTCCTTCGCGGCGTTGAGCGCTGTGAAGGACCCCTTCGCGGCATGTGGTGGGTCCGGGGTGCGTGTCGCGAACGCTCCGTTCGGGACGTCAACCGAGGCCAATTGACGGTTGCGCCACCCGGGGCGGGGGGGGGGTGTGTGGGCGGGGGCGGGCGGGGCAGCCCCCGGGGGCGAACCCCGC